>DAMABW010000428.1:0-4245 GCA_031999925.1 Massilia sp.
CGCGCAGGGCGATCAGCACCTGCCCGAGTTCGTCGTCGATATCGCGCGCGATGCGCTTGCGTTCGCCCTCGCGCACGCTGTCCTGCTGGCGTACGATCCGGGTCAGGACGGTCTGGGTGTCGAGGAGCGCGCTTTCGGCGACCTGGCGCGCCTTTTGTTCGAGGCACAGGCGGGCGGCCAGTTCGCGCGCCCGGTCGTCGAGGTCGATACCGCGCCGCAGCAGCAGGCACAGCGCACCGGCGGCCCCCAGCAGCCAGATCAGCGCGGTCACGGTGGTGGAGGGAAAGGCAGCGCCCGGCACGCCGGCACCGGCCACGCACGCGCCCACGATCAACAGGGCAGGGAGGAAGCCGGCTGGGCGGGTAAGCGACATCTTCATGGCGATCCTTCTTACGGGTTATCAGAACTTTCCGGCACTCAAGTTACCGCTTGTCGCAGGCAGCGGTTTTGTGGGTCGTCAAAGTCCGTGCCGTATGGCAATAGCCACACTCTGCTGGCCGCTGAAGGGGCAAGGTCGGCAAGCGCGATGGCGGGCGGTTATAATGGCCGGTTGACGAGAGGCTTACTGTGACTTACAGCATTAAAGAGATTTTCTATACCTTGCAGGGCGAAGGCGCCCATGCCGGGCGGCCGGCCGTGTTCTGCCGCTTCTCCGGTTGCAACCTGTGGACCGGCCGCGAAGCGGACCGCGCCACCTCGATCTGCCAGTTCTGCGACACCGACTTCGTCGGCACCGACGGCGAGCGCGGCGGCAAGTTCCGCGACGCCGCCAGCCTGGCCGCCGAGATCGACAGCCTGTGGCCATCGACCCATGCGCCGAGCAAGTACGTGGTCTTCACCGGCGGCGAACCGCTGCTGCAGCTGGACACGGCCCTGATCGAGGCCATGCATGCGCACGGCTTCACGATCGCCATCGAGACCAACGGCACGCTGCCAGTGCCAAGCGGCGTCGACTGGATCTGCGTCAGCCCGAAGATGGGCTCCACGCTGGTGGTCGAGAAGGGCAACGAAATCAAGGTCGTGATCCCGCAGGCGAACCAGGACCTGGCCGCCTATGAACACCTGGATTTCGAGAACTTCTTCGTGCAGCCGATGGATGGCCCGCTGGCCGCGCACAACACGCGCCTGGCGATCGAGACTTGCCGCCGCAACCCGAAATGGAAGCTCAGCCTCCAGACCCACAAACTCCTGCAAATTCCTTAACTGAACAACACGCTGATGCTGACCATTACCCGCAAGCTCGAATTCGACGCCGGCCACCGGATTCCCGACCATAAAAGCCAGTGCCGCAACCTGCACGGCCACCGCTACACCCTGGAAATCACGCTGATCGGCGAAGTCATCCAGGCCGAAGGCAATTCCGATAACGGCATGATCATGGATTTCTCCGACATCAAGGTCCTGGCCAAGGAACACCTGGTCGACGTCTGGGACCATGCCTTCCTCGTGTACGAAAAGGATGACAAGGTGCGCGAGTTCCTCGCCAGCCTGCCGGGCCACAAGACGGTCGTGATCGACCGCATCCCGACTGTCGAGAACCTGGCGCAAGTCGCTTTTGGTATCCTGAAGGCCGCTTACACCGACCGTTTCGGCACCGGCCTGCGCCTGCACAAACTGGTGCTGCACGAGACCCCGAACTGCTGGGCAGAAATTACCGATGCCTGATGTAGCACAAGCGGCGCTGCAGCCTCTCGCGTCCGACCTGGGCGTGGCCGAGGCGGCGCACCCCGACGCGCCGCACGGCGACGTCGCGCATCCCGACCTTACCTTCATGCGCCTGGCGCTGGACCAGGCCGAGCGTGCCCGCTCGGAGGGCGAGGTGCCGGTCGGCGCGGTGGTCGTCAAGGATGGCGAAGTAGTGGCGGTCGGCTACAACCAGCCGATCGGACGCCACGACCCGACCGCGCACGCGGAAATCGTCGCCTTGCGTGCCGCCGCCGAAAAGCTGGGCAATTACCGGCTGCCCGGCTGCGAACTGTACGTGACGCTGGAACCCTGCGCCATGTGCTCGGGTGCCATGATGCACGCACGCCTGGCGCGCATCGTGTATGCCGCGCGCGACCCGAAGACCGGCGTGTGCGGTTCGGTGCTCGATCTGTTCTCGCACGACGTGCTGAATCACCACACCGAGGTGGTCGGCGGCGTGCTGGCCGACGATGCTAGTACGATGCTGAAAAGCTTTTTTGCCGAACGCCGCGCCGCTGCGCGCAAAAGTGTGACCTGAGTGCCACGGACGTGTGGCGTGGCTCCCGCAGCCGCGCCACGCACCTGGCGCACGCTTGCCCCTGAGCGCCGCCGCTGCGCCGAAAATGCTATGCTGGTTTTCGCACTGCCGACAGGCAGCCGAGGAGACCAGCCTTGTTTTGCCCGAGCCCATTTACCCCTAGCACAAGCCAGCGTAGCGATGCGCCGGCCCGGCCGCCATGCCGACGCTGAGCGCCAACGGCATCCGCATTGCCTTCGACACCGCCGGGGACGCCAAGTCCACGCCGGTGCTGCTGTTGCACGGCCTGGGCATGCAACTCACCAACTGGCCCGACGAGTTCGTCGACGGCCTGGTCGAACTCGGCTTCTACGTCATCCGCTTCGACAACCGCGATGCCGGCCTCTCCACCAAGTTCGACCGCGCCGGCAAGCCCAATCTGGTCTGGTCCTGGATTAAGTCGCGCCTGGGCTTGCCGTTCAAGCCACCTTACGGGCTGGACGACATGGCCGAGGATGCGCTCGGCGTCCTGAGTGCGCTCGGCATCGCGCGCGCCCACCTGGTGGGGGTCTCGATGGGCGGCATGGTGGCCCAGATCCTGGCGGCGCGCCACCCGCAGCGCGTGCTCAGTCTCACTTCCATCATGTCGACCAGCGGGCGGCGCGGCTTGCCCGGGCCGACGCCGAGCGCGCGCCATGCGCTGCTGTCGCGCCCGGCCGACACCCGCGACGTGGAAGCGCTGATCGACCATGCGGTGGCGGTGCAGCAGGCCATCGGCAGCCCGGCCTATCCGACGCCGGAAAAGCAGCTGCGCCGGCGCGCGGCCCGTTCGCTGCGGCGCTGCTATTGCCCGGCCGGGGTCACACGCCAGATGCTGGCCATCGCCGGCGCCGCCGACCGTTCCGCGCTGCTGCAAACGATCGCCGCACCGACCCTGGTGATCCACGGCGCCCGAGACCCGCTGGTGCCGCTGGCCTGCGGCGAAGACGTGGCGGCCCAGGTGCCGGGGGCGCGCCTCGAAGTCATCGAAGGCATGGGCCACGACCTGCCGGCCCAGCTGAACGAGCGGATGCTTGCCTTGATCGACGCCCATGCGCGCGGTAAGATGGCTTTCGACTCAACACCGCGCCTCTTCGTCAAACAGTGATCACCTCCCAACTCGGCGTCGCGATTGTCGCGCCCGCCGGCCATACGCACGACCACGCCGCGGTCGCCCGCGGCATCGCCCGCCTCGAAGCCCATGGCTGCCTGGTTCACAACTACTATGACCCCGATGCGGTGCACCTGCGCTTCGGCGGCACCGACGCAGCGCGCCTGGCCCAGTTGTACGCGGCGGCCGACAACCCGGACGTGCAGGTCGTGATGGCGCTGCGCGGCGGCTACGGCATGACCCGTCTGCTTCCACACATCGATTTCGAACGCCTGGCGCGCAGCGGCAAACTGTTCGTCGGCTTTTCCGACATCACGGCCCTGCACATGGGCCTGTACGCGAAAACCGGCGCGCTGAGCTATGCCGGACCGATGCTGGCGGGCGACTTCGGCGCCCCCGAACCGGTGGCGTTCACCCTGGAGCAGTTCTGGTCGTGCCTCGCGGGACCGACGCACTCGGTTAGCGAGCAGGCCGCCGGCAACCCGGCGCTGGACGTGAGCGGCACCATCTGGGGCGGCAACCTGGCGATGCTCGTTTCGCTGATCGGCACCGCATATTTCCCGCGCATCGACGGCGGCATTTTGTACCTGGAGGACATTGCGGAGCACCCATTCCGGGTCGAGCGCATGCTGCTGCAACTGATGCAGGCCGGGGTGCTGGAAGGACAGCAAGCCGTGCTGCTCGGCGACTTTTCCGGCTACAAGCTCGGCGCCATGGACAACGGCTACGATTTCGACGCCATGCTGGCCCACCTGCGCGCCACCTTGCCGCTGCCGGTGCTGACCGGCCTGAGCTTCGGCCACGGCCCGCGCCGGGTCACGATACCCTTCGGCGCCCAGGCGCGCCTGGTGTCGGACGGCGAGGGCTTCAGCCTGCGGCTGTCGGACTATCC
>DAMABW010000429.1:0-3239 GCA_031999925.1 Massilia sp.
TATTCCTCCTTGCCTCCCTGGCGGTTGCCGCTTGCCTTGGCGGCGCTGGCGGCGCGGTTGGCGGACTGGCGGCTTTCGCCGCCCTTGCGGCCGATGTCGGCCATGTGTGCACGGTTGCGGCTGACCGCCTCACCGCCTTTCTGCCCCGCGCGGCGCGCTTCTTCGGAATCGAATTCGTGCGCCGTTCCCTTCTGGTGGGCGGCCTGCCCACCCTTGCTGGCGATTTCGCGCTGCTGGTTCTGGTCCATCGCCGCGAAGCCGCGCTTGGCAGGCCCGCTGCCGCTGCCGCTGCTGCCCTTCTGCGCGCTGCCTCCGGAGCTGCCCGCGCTCTTGCCGCTCTCCTTGCTTGTCGCCATGTCGCTCTCCTGGTTGCCCTGCACATGAGTGGATGAAGAAGCTTTCAAGCGCCGCATTGCCGCGCTCGTGCGGTTAGAGACACCACGGTCCCGTTAGTTCCTTCAGTCCGGTGCGCGCGGCGGCAGGCGCATACCGGCGTGCGGTTCCATCGCGTCGATCACGTCGGGCGAGTCGTCCAGGTCTTCGTCGAGTTCGCGCCGGCGCGCCTGCATCTTGCGCCCCAGCGCGGCGAGGTCGATGCCGGACGAGCGCGCGGTGTCGAACATGTCGCTTTCTTCCATCGCGACATGGTGTTCCACTTCCTCGGCCAGCACGGCGACGGTGGCCTCGAAATGGTCGTCACCGGGGTACATCACTTCCAGTTGGCCGACCAGTTCGCGCACGCCGGCGTGCTCGACCTCGGCTTCGTCCATCATCTCGTCGTCGTCGGCGGCCGCGCGCAGCAGCGGGTAGAACAGTTCTTCCTCGACGATGGCGTGCAGGGTCAGTTCGTAGCAGATCTCGTCGACCAGCTCGGCCTTGCGCTCGTCTTCGTCCTCGATGCCGCGCAGGCGCTCGAATTCGACGAACAGCTGGCGGATCCTGTCGTGTTCGTGGCGCAGCAGCGCGAGCGCGTCTGCCGGCCGGTCCTGGCGTTTGCCGGATGGTGCCATGGGAGCCTCCGTTCAGATATCAACGTCAGCGCACCGGCGCGTGCGCGGCCTTGCCGTCGGGCGCGGCGCCGCCGCTACCGGCCTGCATGAAGCTTTCGGCGCCGCGTGCGGCCTGCCAGCTGCCGTTGTTGGCGTCGCGCGCCAGGGCCGCGGTGCCGGCGCCCAGCACCTTGGCCAGTTCGTTCTGCCAGGCGCGCCAGTGTTCTGCGGCCGGCTGCGCTTCGCGCATGGCGACGGCGCTCATCTGGAACGGGTCCTTGCAGGCGGCCAGGGCGCGGCCGAAGCGGATCGAATCGTCGAACAGCTGGCGCATCATGCGCAGGTTCAGTTCGCCGATCTGGCCGGCGGCATCGACGGCGTGGCGCGACATCTGCGTGAACAGGTCGACCTGGGAATTGAGCTGAGCCTGCAGGGCAGGATTATCGGTGGGGAAGGTTGGCATGCTGTCCTCGAAGTGAGCGGTGGGTTGAAAAGAGCGTCGAAGTAGACGCTCTCGAGCCGCACAAGTTCAAGGAGATTGCACGCGCCCTGAAATGGGTCAAGGCGCGTGCAGATACAACGGAAGGGCTATCGATCAAGCGTCGGCGACCTTCAGCACCAACTTGCCGAGGTTCTTGCCCTCGAACAGCATCAGCAGGGCCGAGGGGAAGTTTTCGAAGCCCTCGACGACGTGCTCGCGGGTCTTGAAGCTGCCTTCGCCCATCCAGCGCGCGATGGTCGCCACGCCTTCCGGATAGCGTGCGGCATAGTCGGTGACCAGCATGCCTTCCATGCGCGCACGGTTCACCAGCAGCGACAGGTAGTTGGCCGGACCCTTCACCGCGCTGGTGACGTTGTACTGCGAAATCGCGCCGCAGATCACGATGCGCGCCTTCATGTTGATACGGGTGAGCACCGCGTCCAGGATGTCGCCGCCGACGTTGTCGAAGTAGACGTCCACGCCTTGCGGGCAGTGTTCCTTCAGGCCGGCGTGTACCGGGCCGGCCTTGTAGTCGATGCAGGCGTCGAAGCCCAGTTCCTCGACCACGAAGCGGCACTTGTCTTCGCCGCCGGCGATGCCGACCACACGGCAACCCATCTGGCGCGCCACCTGGCCCACCGTCATGCCGACCGCACCGGCCGCGCCCGACACCACCACGGTCTCGCCCGGCTTCGGCTGGCCGACGTCGAGCAGGCCGAAGTAGGCGGTCATGCCCGGCATGCCGAGCGCGTTCAGCCAGGTCGGCAGCGGCGCCATCGATGGGTCGACCTTCGCCAGCATCGCGCCCTTGTCGTCGGCCGGGCCGCTCCAGTAGCGCTGCACGCCCATCACGCCCATCACGGTGTCGCCGGCGCTGAATTTCGAGGACTTCGATTCCTCGACGATGCCGATGCCGCCGGCGCGCATGACTTCGCCGATGTTCACCGGACGCACATAGGATTTGCCTTCGTTCATCCAGCCGCGCATGGCCGGGTCGAGCGAGATGTACAGCACCTTGATGCGTACTTCGCCATCCTGCAGTTCGGCCAGCGGCGGCGCGGCGCGCAGCCAGTCGCTGTCTTTCGGCAGGCCGACCGGGCGGGCGGCGAGAAGGAATTGGTCGTTTGCGGCGAGGGTCATGGCGTCAGTCTCCGTTTCAGGTGGTTGTTAGAAGTCCTGAAACACTATACCGAAAAAACGGACGGTCGTGCGTTTTCTCGCGTGGCCATTTTTACAAGCTCATGCGACAATCGAACGACGTTTGCCCCTCATTTGCTACTTATCTGCTACTTACCTGCGAGCCGCCACCATGACGCATCCGGAATATATCCTGACCCTGTCCTGCAACGACCAGCGCGGCATCGTGCTGCGCGTGGCAGGCTTCCTGGCCGAGCACGGCTGCAACATCATCGATTCGGCCCAGTTCGGCGATCCGGAGTCGCAACTGTTCTTCATGCGCGTGCACTTCGCGGCGGAAGACCCGGCGGTGGCCGACGCCGACCTGCGCGGCGCCTTCGACGCCTTCTGCCAGCAGACGGGCATGCGAGGCCAGCTGCACGATGCGCGCGCCAAGCCGCGCGTGCTGATCATGGTGTCGAAGATCGGCCATTGCCTGAACGACCTGCTGTTCCGCTACAAGAGCGGCTTGCTGCCGGTGGAAATTCCGGCGATCGTCTCGAACCACATGGACTTCTACCAGCTCGCGGCAAGTTACAATAGCCCGTTTCACCACTTGCCGCTGGCAACGGGGGCGTCGGAAGACGCCAAGC
>DAMABW010000429.1:3249-4243 GCA_031999925.1 Massilia sp.
CCAAGCTGGCCCAGGAAGCGCGCGTGATCGAGCTGCTCGACATGCACAAGATCGACCTGGTGGTACTGGCGCGCTACATGCAGATCCTGTCGCCGGGACTGTGCGAAGCCTTGAAGGGCAGGGCGATCAATATTCACCACTCCTTCCTGCCGAGCTTCAAGGGCGCGCGGCCGTATGCGCAGGCGCACCGCCGCGGCGTGAAATTGATCGGCGCGACCGCCCACTTCGTGACCGGCGACCTCGACGAAGGCCCGATCATCGAGCAGGATGTCGAGCGGGTCGACCACGCGATGACGGTCGACGAACTCACGGCGATCGGCCGCGATGTGGAGTGCGTGGTGCTGGCGCGGGCGGTGAAGTGGTTCGTGGAACATCGGGTATTACAAAACGGCGACAGGACCGTCGTCTTCAAATAGAGAGAAACAGAGTAGCAATGGCGCTGAAAGCAACGATTTACAAGGCAGACCTGCAGATCGCGGACATGGACCGCAATTACTATGCGGAGCACGGGCTGACCATCGCCCGCCACCCATCCGAGACCGACGAGCGGGTGATGATCCGCGTGCTGGCGTTTGCCCTGCACGCGAGCGAATCGCTCACCTTTACCAAGGGCCTGTTCGACACCGACGAGCCCGACTTGTGGCAAAAGGACCTGACCGGCGCCATCGACACCTGGATCGAGATCGGCCAGCCCGACGACAAGCGCCTCTTGCGGGCTTGCGGCCGCGCCGAGCACGTGTTCGTGTACAGCTACAGCGCCACCAGCAGCATCTGGTGGAAGGGCATCGCCAACAAGGTCGACCGCGCCCGCAATCTCACCGTGATCAACATCCCGGCCGAGGCCAGCGCCGGCCTGGAAAAGCTGGCCAAGCGCGCCATGCAGTTGCAGTGCACGATCCAGGACGGGCAGGTGTGGCTGACCGACAGCGTCGATACCGTGCTGGTCGAGCGCGAGACCCTGAAGGCCGGCACCTGAGGCTATAATCGCCCGATC
>DAMABW010000430.1:0-4233 GCA_031999925.1 Massilia sp.
GCGCGCGCACTTGCCTTTACCGGCCTGAAGGGGATGATGCAGTTGGCAGTGGGGCGGCCTTTCCGGCGCATGCTGGCGCGCGACGTGGCCGACCCGCACTTGCGCGCCAGCCTCACACCCGACTACCCGATCGGCTGCAAGCGCGTGCTGTTGGCCGACGATTACCTGGCAAGCTTTGCCGATCCGCGCGTGCGGCTGCTCACCGATCCGATTGCCCGCATCCATCCGCAGGGAATCGAGACCGCCGGCGGCGACCTGCACGCCGTCGACGCCATCATCTACGGCACCGGCTTTGCCGCCACCGATTTCCTGGCGCCGATGACGATCCGCGGCCGGGGCGGCCTCGAACTGAACGCTGCCTGGCGCGCTGGCGCCGAAGCCTACCTGGGCATGAGCGTGCCCGGTTTTCCGAATTTCTTCATGCTGTACGGCCCGAACACCAACCTCGGCCACAATTCCATCGTTTACATGCTGGAAAGCCAGGTCGCCCACATCATGTGCTGCCTGGGTGCGCTAAAGAGCACGCACGCGACCACGGTGGAGGTCGAGCCTGGCGTCCATCGCAGCTTCAACGCATGGTTACGCCAGCGGCTGGACAAATTTGTCTGGAACGGCTGCAGCAGCTGGTACCTCGACCGCCATGGCCGCAACAGCGCCAACTGGCCCGGCTTCAGCTTCAGCTACCGCTGGCGCGCACGGCATGCGAGCCTGGCGGCCTATCGCTTCGCCAGCCCCTTGCCGGGCCATGCCGCCGGCTTGCGCATCGCCGCACCTCCCGGAATGGGCGAGCGCCTCCAGGCCGGCTTCCAGCGCGCCTTCCTGCGCACCTGCTTCCTGCCGCTGATCGGGCCGCCGTTCGGCGCGCGTGCCCAGCGCGCCATGGTCCGCATGCTGGCGCCGTTGATGCCGGGTGTGGACGGTGTGCAGTTGCGCCGGGAGAAGGTACACGGCGTGCCGGTCGAGATCGTCACGCCCGACGACATGGCAAGCGGCGCCATCCTCTACCTGCACGGCGGCGCCTACTGTCTCGGCAGTCCCGTCACCCACCGCAGCATCACCACCCGCCTGGCGCGCGACGCGCGGATGGTGCTGTGGGTGCCGGACTACCGCCTGGCGCCCGAGCACCCCTATCCGGCAGCCCTCGACGACGCCGAGACCTGTTACCGCGCCATGCTGGCGAGCGGCATTCCGGCGAGCCGGATCGTGCTGGCCGGCGATTCGGCCGGCGCCGCGCTGGCCCTGGCGCTGGCGCTCCGCCTGCGCAGCCAGCAAGCGTGCAGCGCGCAACTGCCCGGCCAGCCGCTGCCGGCCGGGCTGGCGCTGGCTTCGCCACTGGCCGACCCGAGCCTGTCAGGCGCATCGGTCACGGCCCGCGCCGGCATCGACCCGATGGTGCGCCGCGCCTGGGTCGCCGAGGGAATCAAATGGTATGCCTGCCCAGTGGACGCCGGCGTCCATGCACCGCTGGCCACCAGCCTGCACGGCTTGCCGCCCATGCTGATCCAGGTCGGCGAGCAGGAAATCCTGTACGACGATGCCGCCCGGCTGGCCGCGCATGCCAGGGAATGCGGCGTATCATGCCAGTTCGAAGACTATGCGCAGCGCTGGCACGTCTTCCATCTGCAAGCCTTTTATTTGCGCTCGGCCGCGAACGCGATCGGACGCCTGGCTAGCTTCGCACGGGCATGCGTGGACGGTGCACGTGAGGAAACCGCTTCGTCCGGCGCCATGCCGGCCGCGCTGGAAACGGATACCCAGCCGTAGAAAAGGAGGGCCGATGGGCTTTTCGCTGGCCGCCGGGGCGGTGCTGCTGCTGCACCTTGCCTTTGTCCTGTTCGTCGTCTTCGGGGCGCTGCTGCTGGTGCGCTGGCCACGGCTGGCCTGGCTGCATTTGCCGGCCGCCGCCTGGAGTTTCTTCATCGAACTCAGCGGGCGGCTGTGTCCCCTGACCACGCTGGAAAACCTGCTGCGCATGCGCGCCGGGCTGGCCGGCTATGGCGAGAGCTTCGTCGAGCATTACCTGCTGCGCCTGATCTATCCCGGCAGCCTGACCCGCGACATGCAGTTGGCGCTGGCCGTCGGCGTGCTGGCCATCAACCTGCTCCTGTATGGCTGGGTCTTGTTCAGCCCCCGGGGTCGCCAGCATTCGTGAACCGGCGGTAACGTACAGGCGCTGCCGGATGCCGGTGCTATGCTCGTCCGCAGGGTGCCCGGTCCGGCGCGCCACGCCAGACAGGAGAGTTCCATGACGATGACGGTAGGCGATTTCCTCTTGCAACGACTCGACGAATGGGGTGTGGGCCGCATCTACGGCTACCCCGGCGACGGCATCAACGGCATCCTGGCCGCGATGCGGCGCCAGGAACGCATCGACTTCGTCCAGACCCGCCACGAAGAACTCGCCGCCTTCATGGCCTGCGCCCATGCCAAGTACACGGGCGAGGTCGGGGTCTGCATGGCCACCTCGGGGCCGGGTGCGATCCACCTGCTGAACGGCCTCTACGACGCCAAGCTCGACCACCAGCCGGTGGTCGCCATCGTCGGCCAGCAAAAGCGCGCTTCGCTCGGCGGGCACTTTCAGCAGGAAGTCGACCTGGTCACCCTGTTCAAGGACGTGGCCGGCGCCTACGTGCAGATGGCCACCACGGCCGAGCAGATCCGCCACCTGGTCGACCGCGCCATGCGCATCGCGCGCACCGAGCGCTGCGTCACCTGCATTATCATCCCGTCCGACCTGCAGGACGAGGACGCCGTCACCGCACCGCCGCGCCAGCACGGCAGCATCGTCTCCGGCATCGGCAGCCTGGCCCGCGCGGAAGTACCGCCGCCGCCGGCCTTGCAAGAGGCGGCCGAGATCCTGAACGCCGGCAAGAAGGTGGCGATCCTGGCCGGGGCCGGCGCCCACGGCGCCGCCGACGAACTGGTGGAAGTGGCCCAACTGCTCGGCGCCGGCATTGCCAAGGCCTTGCTGGGCAAGATGGTGGTGGCCGACGACCAGCCTTTCGTCACCGGCTCGATCGGCATGATCGGCACCCAGGCCAGCTTCGACATGATGAACGCGTGCGATACCTTGCTGATGGTCGGCTCCAGCTTCCCGTATTCCGAGTTCCTGCCCGAGGAAGGCCAGGCGCGCGGGGTGCAAATCGACATCGACGGCAAGATGCTCGGTTTGCGCTACCCGATGGAAGCGAACCTGATCGGCGACGCCAAGGCCACCTTGCGCGCCCTGATCCCGCTGCTGGAACGCAAGCAGGACCGCAGCTGGCAGCAGGGCATCGAAGCCAAGGTGGAGGCGAGCTGGCGCCTGCTGGAAGAGAAGGCGCGGATGGACACCCCGGAACTGAATCCCCAGCGCGCCTTCTGGGAACTGTCCGAGCGCCTGCCCGACGACGCCATCCTGGCCGGCGATTCGGGTTCCTCGACCTCGTGGTATGCGCTCGACATCAAGGCGCGTACCCGCATGCTCGGATCGCTTTCGGGCGGGCTGGCCACCATGGGTTCGGCCCTGCCGTACGCCTTTGCCGCCAAGATGGCCTATCCCGACCGCCTGGTGGTGGCGCTGGTGGGCGACGGCGCCATGCAGATGAACGGCATGAATTGCCTGATCACGATCGCACGCACCTGGCAAGAATGGAGCGACCCGCGCCTGATCGTGCTGGTGCTGAACAACCGCGACCTGAATTTCGTCACCTGGGAACAGCGCGGCATGGCCGGTGAGCCGAAATACGAAACCTCGCAGGAACTGCCCGACGTCGCCTACGCCGATTACGCGCGCCTGCTCGGGCTGGATGGCGCCCGCGTCGAGCGTCCCGACCAGCTCGGCGCCGCCCTGGATGCGGCCTTCCGTGCCGACAAACCCTTTGTCCTCGACATCGTCAGCGAGGCGAATATTCCGCCCTTGCCACCCCATATCACCCGCTCCCAGGCCAGGAAATACTACGAAGCCATCGAAAAAGGCGAGCCGGAAGCCGATGCCGTTCGGCGGGCGCTTGCTCAACAGGGGTTGACGGAGCAATAATGCGGATGTGCTGGCTTATTGTTATCGCATTTCGCGCACGCCTGTAAAGACGCGGCGCGGAAGGTGTGAATCGATTGGCGCCTGGCGGCTCTGCAGGCGCTTTTTCTTGTTCCATCGATAATCGTATCCGGTGCCGCCGGCGTCCTGCGCCTGCGGCAGGGACGCGCGCATGCAAGCATGGGCCGGCGAACGACAGCAGGTCTGCAGGGAAGCGG
>DAMABW010000431.1:0-4229 GCA_031999925.1 Massilia sp.
CCTGATCACCCGACCGGCAACCTGGGCGTTGGACCATGGGGCCGCTTCCAGGGCGTCAACCCGGCGAACGGCAACGCAAGCACCGCTGGCGGCCTGAACTACATCCTGAACCACACCGGCAGCTACGACGGCGTCGGCGTTGGCGCCGACTCGCGCAACCTTGCCAACTACCACACCTTCGCCAGCGCGCCCAACGACCTGTACAACGCGACCCAGGACATGCAGTTCCAGGCGCCGAACGAGCTGACCACGATCTTCACCAAGGGCGTGCTGAACCTGGCGAACGACATGCGCTTCACCACCACCGCGATGTTTGCACAGCGTAACGCGAACACCACGGTGGCGGGCTACGGCATCAACAGCCGTTCGCAAGTCAACAACCCGGTCTACATCAGCCGCAACAGCTACTACAACCCGCTCGGCACCTCGGTCGTCGGCGCCGCTGCCGCCCAGGACCTGTTCTTCTATCGCCGCGTGATCGAGAACCCGCGCAGCACCGACAACAAGAACAAGACCGTCCACATCGACGCCGCCCTCGAAGGCAGCGTGAACCTGGCCGGCACGGCCTGGGACTGGAGCGTGGGCTACAACCACAGCTCGGTGTCGGGCACCACCGCCAGCTCGGGCAACATCAACCTGGTCAACCTGGCCAAGGCCCTGGGCCCATCCTACCTGGGCGCCGATGGCGTCGTGCGTTGCGGCACCAGCGCGACCAACACCATCGCCGGCTGCGTACCGTTCGACATCCTGGGCGGCCCGAACGCGGCCACGCCGGAAGCGCTGGAATACATCAACCACCGCGGCGGCGGCAGCTATGGCAGCACCGTCAACAGCGCGACCGCCGACATCAGCGGCACCGTGCTGAACCTGCCGGCAGGCGGCCTCGGCTTCGCAGCCGGCCTGGAACACCGCGAAGTGCGCGGCTACGACAAGCCGGACTCGCTCGAACAGCTGGCTCTGACCACCAACCTGGCAGCGCGCACCACCGTCGGCGACTACAAGGTCAAGGAAGCCTACGCCGAACTGCAAATCCCGGTCCTGAAAGACCTGCCGTTCGTGCAGTCGCTGAACCTGAACCTGGCCAGCCGCTACTCGGACTACAGCAACTTCGGCGACACCACCAACAGCAAGGTCAGCGTGACCTGGAAACCGATCGCCGACCTGCTGGTGCGCGGCACCTGGGCTGAAGGCTTTCGTGCTCCGGCACTGGGCGACACCTTCGGCGGCGGCTCGCAGACCTTCGACACCTACCTCGACCCGTGCGACAGCCAGTACGGCCGCGCGGCGCGCGATCCGGCGATCGCGGCCCGCTGCGCCGCCGACGGCGTGCCGGCAGGCTTCCGCCAGAGGAACCAGGGTGGCGCTGCCGTCCCAGCGGGCGGCGGCCAGACTCCGGTGGCATTCAACAGCGGCGTCGGCAACGACACCCTGACCCCGGAAACGGCAAAGACCAAGACCGTCGGCTTCGTCTACAACCCGTCGTTCGTGAACGGCCTGTCGATCGCTGTCGACTACTTCGACATCGAAGTCAAGAACCGCGTCTCGGCGATCAGCACCGCCTACACCCTGACCCAGTGCTACGTCGAAGGCGTGCAGCAGTTCTGCGACAACTTCTCGCGTGACGCCACCGGCCAGATCACCCAGCTGAACCGTGGCAACACGAACATGGGTTCGATGTCGACCAAGGGCTTCGACCTGGAGCTGAACTATCGCTTCCCACGTACCCAGTACGGCCAGTTCGCCTTCCGCAGCCAGACCTCGTACGTCGACGAGTACAACCTGCAGTCGACCAACACCTCGGACGTGCTGAACTACGCAGGCGAGTACCCGCTGTACCGCGTGAAGTCGAACGCCAGCCTGGACTGGAACCTGGGCAACTGGAGCGCGACCCTGGGCGCCCGCTACTTCAGCCCGGTCAAGTCGACCGGCTGGGATTGCGATCCAGAAGCACCGATCGAGTGCAACAACCCGACTGGCCAGAGCACCGGCTTCGACGGCTACAACAAGCTGGGTTCGCAGATCTTCACGGACCTGAGCGTCGGCTACAAGACCTCGTGGAACGGCAAGATCATGGTGGGTGTCAACAACATCTTCGCCAAAGGCCCACGCGTGAACTACGACGCTGGCGCTTCGTCGGCTCCTGTTGATGCAGACCTGCCGCTGGACCGCTTCGTCTGGATCCGCTACAACCAGTCGTTCTAATAGACTGTTTATCCCGTGTTCCGGCCCGCGCAAGCGGGCTGGACCCGGAATGCCCGCTTCGGCGGGCATTTTTCGTTAACAACAGGCCGCTTCCCGTCAAGGCCAACTTACACAGAATTGCAGTTGTCGTTACGCAGCTTTGCAACATGCTGAACTTAACAACTTCACACTGTTGACAGAGCGCCGTCCGAGGTGATTCCATTGTCGCGCCGCAACATGCATATGCCATGCGCATACACGTGAGCGGTGGCGTGCCCGTGCTTTATGGGCACTCCGATTTCACTGAGGAGTTTTGCAACAATGATGGAAAAAATCTTGTCCCGCTCGATCCGCGTGATCTGCCTGAGCGGACTTGCCGCAGGCATGCATGCTGCGTATGCACAAGAAGCTGCACAAACGATGCAGCGCGTTGAAGTGACCGGTTCCCGCATCCGCCAGGTCGACCTCGAAACGGCGCAGCCGGTCCAGGTCATGACCCAGGAAGCGATCCAGAAATCCGGCCTGATCACCGTCGGCGACATCCTGAACCAACTGTCGTCGGTCGGCACCCCTGAATTCAGCCGCGGCGGCGCCCTGACCTCGAACCTCGAGAACGGCGGCCAGTACATCAGTATGCGCAACCTGGGCGCGAACCGCATGCTGGTCCTGGTGGACGGCAAGCGCTGGACCCAGACCGTGAACGGCTACACCGACATGTCGACCATTCCGTCGGCCATGATCGAACGTATCGAAGTACTGAAAGACGGCGCGTCCTCGATCTACGGTTCGGACGCGATCGCCGGGGTGGTCAACATCATCCTGAAGAAGCGCATGGAAGGCGCACAACTGAGCCTGTACACCGGCGCGAACGACAAGGGCGACGGCAAGAACAAGGACTTCTCGCTGAGCTACGGCGCAGTGAGCGACAAGGCCTCGATGATGTTCGGCCTGTCGCACACCGAACAGGGCGTCGTCTGGGCCAACAAGCGCGACATCACGCGCTACCCGAACGGTCCGGCGCACCCGACCGATGGCCTCGGCTCCGGTCCATGGGGTAATGTCTCGTCGCTGAACGAAGACAGCGCGCTGCAGCAGTGGGTCATCAACCACCCTGGCGGCGTCGGCGCCGATCCGCGCAACCCGGCCAACTACCACCCGTACGACGGCGACGTTCCTGACGACAAGTTCAACAGCGCCGAGCAGATGATGTTCCAGATGCCGAACCGCCTGGACACCCTGTTCACCAAGGGCACGCTGGAACTGCCGTACGACATGCAGTTCACCACGACCGCCATGTATTCGCAGCGCAAGTCGACGGCCCAGATCGCCGGCTACCCGCTGCGCAGCGACGTGCAGCAGAACTACCCGGTCTACATCGCCAGCAACAGCTACTACAATCCGTTCGGCGAAGACCTCTACTTCAGCCGCCGCACGACCGAAATGCCGCGCGTGACCGAGAACGAGAACAGCACCTTCCACGTCGACGCGACCCTGTCGGGCGACTTCACGTTCAAGGGCAAGGCCTTCAACTGGGACGTGGGCTACAACCACAGCCAGGTCAAGGGCACGATCTTCAGCTCCGGCAACGTCAACCTGCTGAACCTGAAGAACGCCCTCGGCCCGTCGTTCATGAATTCGGACGGCGTGGTCCAGTGCGGCACGCCGGGCGCACCGGTTCCGCTGTCGACCTGCACCCCGTGGAACATCATCGGCGGTCCGTCGGCGAGCAACCCCGAAGTGCTGAACTACATCATGGCGAACGGCCAGTCGACCTACGGCAGCACCATCAACAGCGCCACCGCCAACATCGGCGGCGAAGTGCTGGAACTGCCAGCCGGCATGCTCGGCGTGGCAGGCGGTATCGAGCACCGCGAAGTGCGCGGCTTCGACACCCCGGGCCAGTTCGAACAGTCGGGCTATTCGACCGACCTCGCCGGCAACCCGACGAACGGCAAATACCAGGTGCGTGAAGCCTACCTGGAAGCGAACATCCCGATCCTGAAGGGTGTGACCTTCGCCGACCTGCTGAGCGTCAACCTGGCCAGCCG
>DAMABW010000432.1:0-4220 GCA_031999925.1 Massilia sp.
CATCGAGGAAACCTATCCGGACATCTTTGGCGACTTCAATGCGCGCATGTGGACGCCGGGCGGTTTCCGCAAGCCAGTGGGCGCCGCGCACCGCGTGTTCGAGACCGACAGCAAGCGCGCCGAATTCACCGTGCCCGAGGAACTGCCGGGCGACCCCGACATGGACGCGGGCCCGCCGGCGCTGCGCCTGTTCACGATCCGCAGCGACGGGCAGTTCAATACCACCATCTATCACGAGGACGACCGCTTCCGCGGCGTGTTCGGCAGTCGCATGGTGCTGTTCATGGCGCGCGGCGATATGGCGCGTCTGGGCCTGGAGCAGGGCGACAGTGTAGCTTTGCATACTCCTGCGGACGATGGCGTCACGCGCCGCGTGGAGGGCTTGTCGGTCGTGCCCTACGACGTACCCGAAGGCTGCATCGCCGGCTACTACCCCGAGCTGAATCCCCTGATCCCGCTCTGGCACCACGCCAAGGAAAGCAAGGTGCCGGCGGCCAAGGCAATCGACGTCATGGTAGAACGCAGCGCCATGGCTTGACGTAGGGTGGGTACTCGTACCCACCGGTTTCATTGCTGGCGTCCCAGTACTATTCGGGTATGCGGCGGAACCAGCAGGTGGGTTCGAGAACCCACCCTACGTCATCTGTCGGCTTTGTAGTTTTGTAGGGTGGGCACCTGTGCCCACGCTGTCTCACCCCGTGATCAGTAGCAACAGTGCCGCCAAGTCCGCGCGGCCTGAACACCTCCATACGCGCGCCTCGACATCGTCTCCAACGCCATCGCACAAACGCGTCTCGTTTGACCTGTGCAAACCGTCCTATCCTGTCGCGTTTTGTCTCGATTCATTTCAAACCAAAACGCGACAAAACGAGACACGATGCCCATCCCAAAAGTGACACGTTGATGCCAAGGCCCTTATAAGGTCCCCGGCCCCCTGACCGCTCCACGCTTTCCGTACATTTCGAAATGCAATATCATCATGCCATGCGCAAAATATTGTGGTTCGCAGGATGGTACGTCGGCCTGTCGCTGCTTTCCCTTGCAGGATGGCTGATCATCTCCTACCCCGATCGGCCTTCTTCGCCGCTCGGTTGGGCTTGCGCCTTCCTTCTCATTCTGCCGATCCAACTCGCGTTCGAATGGCTAGGCACCCGCATCTCGGATAATCCACTCGCACGCCGAATCGACAGATGCACCAGCACCAAACAGGTTTCGCTCTTGCGCATCACCTACGGCTTGGTCATGTTTTGCGGGCTGATCGCGTGCGTGCTGGCGCTGGCTTATGGATGGCGCTTCTTGCAGGCTTACCTCGGCTGGTAAGCCGCTGGGAAATCAGCCGGCTGGCAAGCGATGACGCCGGCCCAGCCTTAATACTCGCGCCGATCCGGCTTGATCTCCTGCAGGATCGTCGTCGCAATCTCCTCGATCGACTTGGTGGTCGACGACAGCCAGCGAATGCCCTCGCGCTTCATCATCACTTCCGCCTCGTTCACCTCATACCGGCAATTCTCGATCGACGCGTATTTACTTCCTGCGCGCCGCTCGTTGCGGATCTCGGTCAGGCGTTCCGGCGTAATCGTCAGCCCGAACAATTTATGCTTGAACGGCGGCAGCGAGGACGGCAGCTTGCCGCGCTCGAAATCGTCGGGAATCAGCGGGTAATTCGCCGCCTTGATCCCGTACTGCATCGCCAGGTAGAGCGAGGTCGGTGTTTTGCCCGAGCGCGACACGCCGACCAAGATCACATCCGCCTCGGCCAGGTTCTTGTGCGATTGCCCGTCGTCGTGCGCCAGCGAGAAGTTGATGGCCTCGATGCGGTTCTTGTATTCCTCGGAATCGACGATGTTGTGAATCCGCCCGATGGTGTGGGTCGATTTCACCCCAAGTTCCATTTCAAGCGGCGCCACGAAAGTCTGGAACAAGTCCATGTGCATGCCGTTCGAGGCGCGGATCACGCCCGACAGATCGTGTTTCACCAGGGTCGAGAACACGATCGGGCGCTGGTTGTCAGCCGCATACACCTCGTTGATGCGGCGCGCGGCGTCGCGGGCCTTGTCGAGCGTGTCGATGAAGGGAATGCGGATCTGGCGAAAGCGCATCTCGAACTGGCTCAGCACCGCGTGGCCGAAGGTTTCGGCGGTGATGCCGGTACCGTCGGACACGAAAAACACGGTGCGCGCGGTCGGGGGAAGTGCGGGGCGGTTCTCGGCGGTCATATTGAATTCTTGGCTATGCTGACAGATTTGCACGTTTCGTGCGGTGTGAAACCCGGGCGCTCGCGGTAGAATGCTCGGCAACGGATTTGCATTGTGCTGCACGGCGCCCAGAATAACAAGAATACACGCGCCCTCTGCCCGGCACCACGCACGACAAGTTTCTATCATCAAGTAAGGTGCTTTACCATGACTAACCTGTCCAATGCAGCATTGAAGGAACCCGAACAAGGTTCCGGCGTGTACGTAGCGTCGTTCGAAAACCTGCGCATGACCGATGTCGAATCGGTCGGCGGCAAGAACGCCTCGCTCGGCGAGATGATTAGCCAACTCGCCGAAGCCGGCGTGCGCGTGCCGACCGGCTTCGCCACCACGGCGCAGGCCTTCCGCGACTTCCTCGGCCACTCGCTCGACGGCGGCCCGTCGCTGGCCGACCGCATCGCCACCCGCCTGGAAAGCCTGGACATCGACGACGTGCGCGCTCTGGCCGCCGCCGGCGCCGAGATCCGCCAGTGGATCATCGACACCCCGTTCCAGCCGCGCCTGGAAGAGGAAATCCGTTCGTTCTACGAGCGCCTGGTCGCCGATTCCGAGACCGAAATGTCCTTCGCCGTGCGCTCCTCGGCCACCGCCGAAGACTTGCCGGACGCCTCGTTCGCGGGCCAGCAGGAGACCTTCCTGAACGTCGTCGGCATCGACAACATCCTGGAAGCGATGAAGCACGTCTTCGCTTCGCTCTACAACGACCGCGCGATTTCCTACCGCGTCCATAAAGGCTTCACCCACGCTGAAGTGGCATTGTCGGCCGGCGTGCAGCGCATGGTCCGTTCCGACACCGGCGCTGCCGGCGTCATGTTCACCATCGACACCGAGTCCGGCTTCAAGGACGTGGTCTTCATCACCTCCAGCTACGGCCTGGGCGAAACGGTGGTGCAGGGCGCAGTCAATCCCGACGAGTTCTACGTCCACAAGCCGATGCTCCAGCAGGGCAAGTCGCCTGTCATCCGCCGCAACATCGGCTCGAAACTGATCAAGATGGAGTTCACCAGTGAGGCCAAGGCTGGCCGTTCGGTGAAGACCGTCGACGTGCCGATCGAGATGCGCAACCGTTACTCGCTGACCGACGCCGAAGTCGTCGAGCTGGCGAAGTACGCCGTCATCATCGAGAACCACTATGGCCGCGCGATGGACATCGAGTGGGGCAAGGATGGCCGCGACGGCAAGCTGTACATCCTGCAGGCGCGTCCGGAAACCGTGAAGTCGCAGCAGAAGGCCACCGACGCCCAGCAGCGCTTCAGCCTGAAGGGCAGCGGCACCGTGTTGACCAGCGGCCGCGCCATCGGCCAGAAGATCGGCGCCGGTCCTGTGCGCGTGATTACCGACCCGTCGGAAATGGAACGCGTGCAGCCGGGCGACGTGCTGGTGGCCGACATGACCGACCCGAACTGGGAACCGGTCATGAAGCGCGCCTCGGCGATCGTCACCAACCGCGGCGGCCGTACCTGCCACGCGGCGATCATCGCCCGTGAACTGGGCGTGCCGGCGGTCGTCGGCTGCGGTGACGCCACCGAGACCCTGAAGGACGGCACCTTTGTCACCGTGTCGTGCGCCGAAGGCGACGAAGGCAAGATCTACGACGGCTTGCTGGAAACGGAAATCACGGAAGTCTCGCGCGGCGAACTGCCACCGCTGGCGACCAAGATCATGCTCAACGTCGGCAACCCGCAGCTGGCCTTCGACTTCCAGTCGGTGCCGAACGGCGGCGTCGGCCTGGCGCGCCTGGAATTCATCATCAACAACAACATCGGCGTGCACCCGAAGGCCATCCTCGAGTACCCGAACATCGACGCCGATCTGAAGAAAGCCGTCGAATCCGTGGCCCGTGGTCACGCGTCGCCGAAGGCCTTCTACGTCGACAAGCTGGCCGAAGGCGTGGCGACGATTGCCGCCGCATTCTGGCCGAAGCCGGTCATCGTGCGCCTGTCCGATTTTAAATCGAACGAGTAC
>DAMABW010000433.1:0-4219 GCA_031999925.1 Massilia sp.
TGGACGGCACCATGCAGAACGCCTCGGTCGATTTCGCCCAGGTGTCGTATGTGCACGACGTGGCGCGCGCCCGCACCTTCGGCTTCATGCAGGACGTGGAAAGCCTGCGCGGCATGGGCCTGGCCCGTGGCGGCTCGCTGGAAAACGCGATCGTGATGGACGAATACCGCATCCTGAACGCCGACGGCCTGCGCTACGACGACGAATTCGTGCGTCATAAAATCCTGGATGCGATCGGCGACTTGTACCTGGTCGGGCACCCGCTGCTGGCCGCCTACGAGGCGCACAAGTCGGGCCACGCGCTCAACAACGAGCTGCTGCGCGCACTGCTGGCGCGGCCGGATGCGTATGAGATCGTGAGCTTCGATGCGGTCGACAGCGCACCGCCGTCGTACGTGCGCCAGATGCGCGAGGAGTGGGCACTGACGTAAGCGTCGTGCTTTTGTAGGGTGGGCACCTGTGCCCACGCGGTCGTACCCATGCATACCCCAACGTTCATTCAAATCCCGTAACGTTGGCGTTGCGATGCTGTGCAGCGTTTGCGGGGACGCGAACGGTGAGACAGCGTGGACACAGGTGTCCACCCTACAAACCCCGCCTAACCGCGGCGCCGCTTCTCCGCCAGCCGCTTCACCGCCGCCACCAGCGCCGCGTTCTGCGGTGTGTCCGGCAAGCTGTCCCCCAGTTCCTCGAAAGCCTCGACCGCCCTGTCCGGCAACTCCAGCGTGCGCATCTGCACCTGCTCGGGCATCGCGCGCGTCACCTGCACCTTCAAACGCAGCGAATTCACTTGCCAGCCGCGCGCCAGCAAGGTGGACTGCAGCTTCGGCAACTGCTGCTTGAGCCGCGCCGCCACCGCCGAACTCGGCACAGCCAGCACCAATACCCCCTCCTGGAACGACAGCACGTCGCAGTTGCCTGCCATCGCGGGCAGGGCCATGCCGACGTCGCGCTGCAGGTCGGCCATGCGCATGGCGGCCGGCAGCAGCCGCGCCATGCGCTCGTTGGAGCGCAGGAAGTCGGTGGCTTCGAAGGAAGTGGGGCGGTTGCGGGTGCCGTAGATATGCATCAGGCTGGTGGAGCATAGAGGGATCGATAAGTCCACAACATACCACAGCGCATGGCGCAGCGCACGCCCGGCATGGTAATGCCAGCAGGACATGTGCATAGCGATGCAATTTGATAACATTCTTACTGGCACCACACTTGTTATCTGGCCTATAAGCCCCAAGTGTGGCCGCATCGCATGATAAAATCAGTCGCTTTTTGCCTTGGGCGGTCTTCGATGGGTATCGCTTTGATACCATCCCTGGCTCTTTTCGCGGCGTCTTTATAAGAAACTTAGCATGTCATTCCTGACCCAGATTTTCGGCAGCCGCAACCAGCGGCTGATCAAGCAGTATCAAAAAACCGTGCGTCAGATCAACGCGCTCGAGCCGCAGATGGAAAAGCTGTCGGACGCCGAGCTTCAGGCAAAGACCCCGGAATTCAAATCCCGACTCGCCGGCGGCGCCACGCTCGACGACATCCTCCCCGAAGCATTTGCCGTCTGCCGCGAAGCCGCGAAGCGCGTGCTGAAGATGCGTCACTTCGACGTGCAGCTGATCGGCGGCATGGTCATCCACCAGGGCAAGATTGCCGAGATGGGTACCGGTGAAGGCAAGACCCTGATGGCAACCCTGCCGGTCTACCTGAACGGCCTGTCGGGCAAGGGCGTGCACGTCATTACCGTCAACGATTACCTGGCCCAGCGCGACGCCGATTCCATGGGCCGCCTGTACGGCTGGCTCGGCCTGACCACCGGCGTCAATTTGTCGCAGATGCCGCACGACACCAAGCAGCAAGCCTACGGCTCGGACATCACCTACGGTACCAACAACGAATTCGGTTTCGACTACCTGCGCGACAACATGGTCTACGATGCGCGCGAACGCGTGCAGCGCGGCCTGAACTTCGCCGTGGTCGACGAGGTCGACTCGATCCTTATCGACGAAGCCCGTACCCCGCTGATCATCTCCGGCCAGGCCGAGAACCACACCGACCTCTACCACCGCATCAACGAGGTGCCGCCGCAGCTGACCCTGCAGGTCGGCGAGGAAACCCCTGACGGCAAGGGCAAGATCGAAGTCCCGGGCGACTACACCAAGGACGAAAAAGCGCACACCGTGCTGCTGACCGAAGCCGGCCACGAAAAGGCCGAGGCCATCCTCACCAAGATGGGCCTGCTGCCGGAAGGCGCTTCGCTGTACGACGCCGCCAACATCACCCTGATCCACCACCTGTACGCGGCGCTGCGCGCCCACGTCCTGTACCACAAGGACCAGCACTACGTGGTGCAGAACGGCGAAGTCACCATCGTCGACGAATTCACCGGCCGCCTGATGACGGGCCGCCGCTGGTCCGACGGCCTGCACCAGGCCGTCGAAGCCAAGGAAGGCGTGCGCATCCAGAACGAGAACCAGACCCTGGCCTCGATCACCTTCCAGAACTACTTCCGCATGTACACCAAGCTGTCCGGCATGACCGGTACCGCCGACACGGAAGCCTACGAATTCCAGGAAATCTACGGCCTCGAGACCGTCGTCATTCCGCCGAACCGCCCGTCCCAGCGCAAGGACCGCCAGGACCAGGTGTACAAGTCGGCCCAGGAAAAGTACAACGCGATGCTGATGGACATCCAGGACTGCTACGAGCGCGGCCAGCCGGTCCTGGTCGGCACGACCTCGATCGAG
Source organism: Massilia sp. (assembly GCA_031999925.1). Lineage (GTDB taxonomy): Bacteria > Pseudomonadota > Gammaproteobacteria > Burkholderiales > Burkholderiaceae_D > Telluria. The sequence continues at coordinate 2,733 of DAMABW010000433.1, forward strand.
AACTCGGAACTGCTGTCGGGCATCCTCAACGGCGCCAAGCTGCCGCACAACGTCCTGAACGCCAAGCAGCACGCCCGTGAAGCGGAAATCATCGCCCAGGCCGGCCGTCCGAAGATGATCACCATCGCCACCAACATGGCCGGCCGCGGTACCGACATCGTCCTGGGCGGCAACGTCGAGAAGCAGATCCAGATCATCGAAGCCGATGCCGCCCTGGGCGAAGCCGACAAGGCCGCCCAGGCGCAAAAGCTGCGCGATGAATGGCAGTCGCTGCACGACCACGTGGTCAATGCCGGCGGCCTGCACATCATCGGCACCGAGCGCCACGAATCGCGCCGCGTCGACAACCAGCTGCGCGGCCGTTCGGGCCGCCAGGGCGACCCGGGTTCCTCGCGCTTCTATCTGTGCCTGGACGACACCCTGCTGCGCATCTTCGCCGGCGACCGCGTGCGCGCCATCATGGAACGCCTCAAAATGCCGGAAGGCGAGCCGATCGAGGCGGGCATCGTCACCCGTTCCATCGAGACCGCCCAGCGCAAGGTCGAGGCCCGCAACTTCGACATCCGCAAGCAGCTGCTCGAATACGACGACGTCGCCAACGACCAGCGCAAGGTGATCTACACCCAGCGTAACGAACTGCTGGAAGCGGCCGACATCTCGGAACTGATCGCCTCCCTGCGCACCGGCGTCTTCACCGACGTCGTGCGCGCCCACGTCCCGGCCGAATCGGTCGAGGAACAGTGGGACGTGCCGTCGCTGCAAAGCGTGCTGGCGGCCGAGTGGAGCCTGAACGTGCCGCTGCAGCAGATGCTGGCGGACGAGCCGAACCTGAACGACGACGACATCCTGGAAAAGGTGCTGGCGGCGGCCGACGAGTCGTACAACGGCAAGGTCGGCATCGTCGGCAAGGAATCCTTCGGCGGCTTCGAGCGCAACGTCATGCTGCAAAGCGTCGACACCCACTGGCGCGAACACCTGGCCGCGCTGGACCACCTGCGCCAGGGCATCCACCTGCGCGGCTATGCGCAGAAGAACCCGAAGCAGGAATACAAGCGCGAAGCCTTCGAACTGTTCGGCAGCATGCTGGACCAGATCAAGAACGAAGTCATCCGCACCGTGATGACCGTGCGCATCCAGACCCGCGAGGAAGTCGAGGCGGCGGAAGCGGCCATGGCGGCCCAGCAGGCGCACCTGGAAAACATCAACTACCAGCACGCCGACTTCAACCCGTCGGCCGCGCCGGAAGAACTGCTGGCGCCGAACCCGGTGTCGTCGTCGGAAGCGCCGGTCGCCGCCGAAGACCACAGCACCTACATGGGCGTGAAGGTCGGCCGCAACGACCCTTGCCCTTGCGGCAGCGGCAAGAAGTTCAAGCAGTGCCACGGCAAGCTGGCGTAAGCTGAACCGCGAATGAAAAACGGCCGGAGCGATCTGAACTGACCCCGTAAAGTTGGACGGTTAGTTTGCTAGACAGCCAAGGGCTGGGT
>DAMABW010000434.1:0-4216 GCA_031999925.1 Massilia sp.
GGTCAGCGACGACGCCGACGAGCCGCTCAGCGAGGAACCGGTCAGGGACGCATCCTGCATGCTGGCGGTCGACTTGGCCGAGCCTTCCAGCGACGAGCCTTGCAGCGACGACGAACCGGACAGCGAGGACGAGCCCGACGAGGCCTTCATCGCATCCGAACCGGTCGACGGATTGCTCGAACCCATGCTGGTCTGCAGGTTGCCGCTGCCGGTGCCGTAGCTGCCGGCGCTCAGCTGGTCGTGCGAGGACATCGGTTCCTGGTAGGTGGTGCCCATCGGGTTCGGGTCGTTCAGCGATTGCTGGTTCAGCGGCAGGCGGTCGTTGTCGGACTGCAGCGACATCGATTGCGATTGCTGCAGGCCGCCCGCGCCCACGCCCATCACGCCGGCGCCCGGCGAATTCATGTCGCCCATGCCGGCGCCGCTGGCCCATTTTTCCGACTGTTCGTCGATGTCGACCGGGCCGTAGCGCTCGACGATGTCGGCGGCGCGCTCGACTTCCGGCTCGCTGTCGGTGTTCACGGTCAGCACGTGGTTACCCTGGGCCACGGCGTTCGAGTACTTGGTGTGGTGCTCGTCGTTGTCGGCGCCGAAGATGTCGCTGAAGAAGTTCTTGATACTGGTGCCGATGCCCGGCTCGTCGTCGGTGCGGGTGACGCTCGTGTCGGTCATGGAGCCGGCCGGGGTCACGCCCTTCGAGGCCATGGCCGGATCTTCGTTGCCATGCGAGAGGCGCACATCGGATTCCGAGAAGCCCGAGGACAGCAGTTCGTTCTTGGCGCTCACCGCGTCGTTGTGGTTGTCGAAGACAGCAATCAGAGTATGTTGCATGATCATTCCTCCAGTTATATGGGTCACTTCGTTGGCGGGGACCCGGACTCGTCGAAGCGCTCGATGCTGACCTGTTCGGCTTTCAGCACGACCGCTTCCTGGTGCCGCTCCTCGCGGCGGGTCCGGGTGATGTGGAGCTCTTCCTTGATGCGCACGCGACGCTCAACCACCAGCACTTCCTCGAGAATCGGCACGATCATCGTGTCGCCTTCGTAGCGGGTGGCGGGCGCCTCTTCCGGCGCGACGATGCGGTCGACCGCGACATGCTTGATCTCCACCTCGTCGCGCCCGAGGCGCTCGTCGATGGTGACCGGCTGTTCGACCACGGTCTTGTGAATGCGGACGCCGCGCCCGGTGTCGACCGTACGGGTGCCGACCGCGAGCTGTTCCGCGACGACCGGGATCGTCAACAGATCCTGTCCTGTTGGGTCTGACGTGTTACCTGCCATTGAATCGGCTCCGTATGGTCGCTGATGCGAGACCAGATCAGGTTACTCCAAACGGCCGGGGCATAGCGCACCATTGACCCCGGTAAATGGATGAGGTTTTTGGGCAGTAAAACGCGCGGACAAAAAAGTCGGACGAAGAGCAGGAAGCCTGTAGGTAAAGGCGCTCTGGCGCGTGCCGGCGATGGCCGGCAGTTGGGCGCCGGCAGCGAATTTGCCGGCGCGAAGGGAGTTGTCCGCGTGAGCGAAACTTAATAGAAACTTAATTAAACGGATTCTCGACCTGCTGCACCTCGGGCGGGGGCAGTTGCGCCGGCAGTTCCTGCGCCTCCATCCTGCCGACGATGTCGCCCAGCAGCGCATGCAGGCGCCGCGCCAGTGCCAGGCCTGGCTGGTCCAGGGTCAGGTCGACGTCGCCCGAGAGCGTGATGCGGTCGAGACGGTTTTCCACCATCAGGTCGCCGATGTGCAGCACGTCGGCCTCGTTGGCGAAGGGGACCAAGGTCTTTTCGCTGGTCTTTTTCTTTGCATTCATGGGAGCTCCTGTTTATTTGATCGAGGTCGACCAGAAATTACGGTCCTGCTTTTGCTTCTTCTGCTTGATCTTCGGCAGGCGGAGCATGCGTTCCTTCTGCTGCTGGCTGAGCGAAGGCAGGAATTCGATGCCGACGATGCGTTCCAGTTCGGCCACCGGGATTACCTGGATGTCGGCGCGCGCGCGGTTCTCGGTGAACCAGGCCGCGGCCAGCTTCTGGCGCGGGCTGTAGACCACCTTGTACAGGTGGCTCGGCACCACCACGTTGCCGACCTTGCGCAGGTTATTCCCGAGGAAGGCCGGCCCGGTGATCACGTACAGCTGCCCTTCCTTCTTCGCCATCTTGCGCACCTCGCCCTCGATCGGCGCCCAGATGTGACGGTTGTGGTCGCCATCTTGCGGCACCATGTTGGCGAGCGTGAAGCTTTCGCGCTGGCTGCGCTTGTCCGGCATGTCGCCGTTCGGCGCCAGGTGGCCGCGGTCGAAGCCGCTGCGGGCATAGTCCGACAATTCGGCGCGCTGGTTGCGCGGCAGGCGCGACTCGGCGTGGAAGTCGTTGTCGCGCTTCATGCCCTGGGCTGCCGTGACGTTTTCGGCGCGCAGGTTTTCCGCCGACCACAACGGCGTGCGGGTGATCCCCGAGTGCATCACGCCGAACACGCCGTAGCAGAGTTCGCGGGTGGCATTCGCCAGCTTGGGGTTGCGGATCTCGGGGGCGCGGCCATCGACGTAATGGGAAGGACAGCCGGTACCGGCGGCGCTGGCAAGGCCAGGCACGAGGAGTGCGGCAGACAGCGCCACCGCAGTAAAGATTCTGTGAAACATGTGCTCGGTTGAAAGAATGTAACGAGCCCGCATTGTAGCCGACACATCCGCCCTCACCCGCCCTGGATGGCACAGTTTCAGCGCGAACGCACTGAGGTGGCGCACAATTGATTGTGCATTGTCTAAGGGAATCCTCTAGAATACCCGCTCTTTTGATAACATTCCGTAACGGAAACAAACCACCGTCAATGGAAAAGTCCCCGATTCCGGAGGACCTGCGGCGCTTTGTGCTCACTAGCATTCCGTCCGTACCCTTCCTCGAAGCGCTGCTGCTGTTGCGCGCCGATCCGGCGCAGCAATGGCACAGCGACATGCTGGCCCAGCGCCTCTACGTACGCGAGCGTACCGCCTACTCCCTGCTGGAAGACCTGTGCCGCGCCGGCATGGTGGCGCCGTGCGCGGACGTGCCCGGCAGCTACCAGTACCGGCCCGGCTCGCCGCAACTGGGCGAACGCATCGATGCGCTGGCCGAGCTGTACGCCAGGCACCTGGTGGAAGTGACCCACCTGATTCATTCTTCCCTCGACCGCAAGGCGCAACAATTCGCCGACGCCTTCAAACTGCGAAAGGATTCGTAAGTGGCGGAAACGATCTACATCCTGTGCATCCTGACTTCGCTCGCCTGCGGCTGGCTGCTGTTTGCCAGTTACCGGCGCACGCGCTTCCGGCTGCTGTTCTGGAGCGGCTCCTGCTTTGCGGTGATGACGCTGAACAATCTGTTCCTGCTGCTCGACAAGATCGTCTTCCCCGATATCAATTTCCTGCCGGCGCGACTGATCAGCGCCCTGGTCGCCATCGCCCTGCTCCTCTACGGCCTGATTTACGAGAAGGAATGACATGACCGAACTGTTCACCGGCGCCATCACCATGGGCTCGATCGTCATCGCCCTGTTCTTCCTGCGCTTCTGGCGCGACTCGAACGACCGCTTCTTCCTGTACTTCGCCCTCTCCTTCTTCATCGAGGGCGTGCACCGGCTGTATTCGGCCCTGCACGACGCCGGCGGCGAAGACTCGCCCCTGCACTACCTGATCCGCCTGCTGGCCTACGGCCTGATCCTGTGGGCGATCCTGGAAAAGAACCTGCCGAAGTCCCGGGCGCGCAAGTAGCGTGCGCCGGCACCAGCTTGCCTACGTGATAATGGAGTCATGATCTTCAACGCCAATACGGAGGACACATGACGACACCAGACCAGCAAGCCAAGCCGCAGGACACCCAGCAGAACGCGCAGCCGGGCACCGACGAATACAACCGTTCGGAAAACCTGCTGCCGGGCGAAGAAGGCGCCGAGGACGGCCGTTTCGAAGTCGCTGAGGAAGTGAACCTGGACATGGCGGCGGACGATACCCGCCGCGTCGGGCAGATGCCGGGCAGCGTCACCGAATCGCTGCCGGATACGGTAAGCACCGAGCCGGACAGCGAGGACCAGGGCAAGCCCTGAGATTGACTGAAGAGTGACAACAGCAGGAGAAAGCCTGCGCGGTGCGAGCCGTGCAGGCTTTTTCTTTCCAGCGCTTACATTGTTACGCCCATGCGCAGTCCTTCGATGGTATGCGCCTGCACGATGTTTTCCAGGCTGTC
>DAMABW010000435.1:0-4207 GCA_031999925.1 Massilia sp.
GCATGCGCCTTGCCGGTCATCGCCTCGTGCCAGGCCGGCAGCACGCGGAAGGTCAATGCCAGGTCGTAGTCTCCGGGAATGCTGCCGACGTCCATCGGCACGTCGCCGGCGCGGTTCTGGAACCAGCGCAGCCATTCGCTCGAACCCGGCGCCGGCGAGTTCATGTAGGGCGCGCCGGCCTTGGCATCGGCATCGGCAGCGGGCGCCGTCAAGGGCATGAAGAAGGAAGCCATGCCCTGCTTCGGATTGGCGGCGTTCCACTGCGCCGCGCCGTGGCAGCTCAGGCAAGAGGAATTCGCGGCGTTGCGGGTCAGGACGCGCCCGCCCTCGCCCGCCACCGAGATATCGTTCAGGGCATGGTCGTTCGGTCCCGACAGTCGCCCGCCCCAGCCCAAGGTCTCAAGGGCGTACAGCGGCGCGTTCGGATTGACCCAGGTTTCCTGCAGCGCGGCACCGGGATACTGCGCGCTGTTCGCCTGCGGGTCGTTGCCCCATTGCGCGCCGAGCGGCACCATCTGGTCCCAGACGCCGGCGCTGCCGGGGCGCGTGTCCCGGTCGTAGACCAGGGTCGTGAAGACCCAGCCGGTCTGCGGCGCCGATTGCGTGTCCTTGACCACGATGTCCACCTGCATCAGGTATGCCTTGTCCAGTTTCGGCCTGTCGTTGTGGCCGGTAGTGGCGTTCGCCGTCATCATCATCGGCCAGGCCAGCGCGCCTTCCATCGCCGGCCAGGTGGCCGGGTCGGCCGTGGTGAAGGCGAGCTTGACGGTGATCGAACCCTCGGCGTACTGGGTTGCGCCGCCGTCCAGCACCGGCGCGTTCGGGTTGCGGCCCCAGATCTTGCCCAGGGTTTGCGCGGCGGTGCGGTTGTAATAGGTCAGGACGTAGGTCGTGAAGGGCTTGGTCAGGCCGCTCTTCGGGAACAGCGTGTTGTCGACCTTCTCGATACCGACCAGCATGCCGTGCACCGGTTCGCGCTGGGCGCCCAGCCAGGGGTCGTTGTACCAGCCGCGCTTGGCCGCATTCCAGTCGTCGTAGTCGGCCAGCAGCGTGACCATGTCGCGCGCGATGACGTCCTTCAGCGCCTGCGTATAGGCCGGCGCGGTGGCGGTCGTGATGGCGCCGTTGCCGATGGCCGCGCGCCAGGGCATGGTGGGCGCCGGCAGTCCGGACGGGTAGTTGTAGCTGAGCTTGAAGAGCGGCCCCCTGTAGTCGGCGGGCGGCAGCTTGCCGTTGTGATCGGCGTAGGGGTTGAGGCTGGCAGCGATCGCGCCGAGCGCGAGCAGGCTGCCGGCCAGGCAGAGGCATGCATTGCGGATGAGCATTTTCGTTTCCTTGAGTGGAGGGCGAACAGCTCATCTTCCGCGCGGGTGGCGCCTATGGCTTGTGGCTGGACAAGGCTTACCGATTCATTGCGCGTTCAGCACGCAGGGGTGTGCTGAACGCTCAATCCCGTGCCATGGCTGCGGAACGCCAGAGCGTCCACGACAGCCCGATGCCGCCGGAGACGCCGTTGTTCTTGCGATGCAGCGGGCTGTCGTCGTTGGCGCCGGCGCCGTAGTTTTCGGCGCGCACGAAGCCGAAGATGCGCAGGTCCGGGTTGACCTGGCGCGCCGCGAACGCACCCACGCGCACCAGGACCAGCCCGGACCTGGCGTTGTAGGCCGGACGGTCGGCATTGGCGTACTGCGGCGCCACTTCGTAGAAGTAGCGGTTGATCTTGCCGTCGCCGACGACGGCGGACAGCTGGGTATCGAACATCCATTTGCCGTCGCCGCTGCGCCGCTCGTAGACCAGGCGCGGCTCGAAGGTATAACCCTGGTGGCGCACGCCGCTGCGCACCTCGAACACAGCGCGCAGCGGCAGCTCGGCGCGCAGGCCGCTATGGGCATCGAAACGCGCCAGGCGCAATTTCAGGCGCGGGCCGAATTCGCCCAGGGCGCCGAGATCGGGCATGCCGGCGCGGGCGGCAACGTCGTCGGCCTTGGCCGGCAGCGAGGCCGCCAGGCCGACGTCGAGCTCGGCGTTCTCGCTGCGGAAGACGCGCGCACCGATGCCGGATTGGTCGGCACGGAAGATCTTGCCGCGGTAGACCAGGGTCGGGATCGCCAGCACGCGCGTCTCGCGGTCGTCGGCGCCGGGATAGGCCGGCGTGCCGATGGCGCCCAGGCCGATGCCGAGTTCCCACAGCGGGCGGCCGGGCGGTTCGGCGGGCGACACCGCGGAATCAATGATCTGGGCGGAGGCGCTTGCGGCGCAGAAGAGACCGGCAATGACGGGCAGGAGCTTGTTCATAGGGATGACAAAAAGGCGCGCGGCGCGGAGTTGCAATATTAGCAGGATGGCGCAATCGAACACGTAGGGTGGGCACTCTGTGCCCACGCGGTTACGGGCGTATCCGATGGACACGAACGGAAACTTGTCGCCCGCAAAGCATGCGACGAACGACATCATCGGCTTCGCTTTTTGATTCGAGCGACATGTCACAGTAGCAAGTGCAAGGACAAGCACGTAACCGCGTGGGCACGGAGTGCCTAGCGCGGCCCGGCCCACCCTACGTTTAATTCTCGAACAAAACAGCGTTAGCGGCTGCTCAAATAAAAAAGCCGCAGCGTTGCGGCTGCGGCCTCTCTTCAATGCGTCAACGGTCAAGCAATCAGCCGTAGATCGCCTTCAACACCTCGGCCAGCTTGTAGCCGCCCTTGATCAATTGTTCCTTGGCTACCTGCGAGCTCGGCACCGGGTAGTTGTCCGGCACTTCCAGGGTAAAGGTGTAATAGGTGTCGCCCTTCTTGCTCGTCTGCGGCACGAGCTTGCCCGGCACCACATCGCCGTAGGCCAGCTTCGAAGCAACCAGGCTGTCGTCCGCCCACTGGTATGGCCAGGTGGCGAGCTCGCCCGTGTTGGCCTTGACGACCGGATTGCCGGCGATGGCCGCATCGGCGAACTGGTCCGGGGTCTTGGTGCGGATGCGGCGGAAGGCGTAGTCGACCGTGGTGCTGTCCCAGTACGAGTGGAAGGGTTTCGTCAGCGCCTTCGGCACGCCTTCCTTGACTGGTTTCGGATCGCCCGCCGGGATCACGGCGTTGCTCAACTGCGTCAGGCGTGCATCGTCCAGCAGCAAATTGTTGCCGCCGCGCGAATCGAAGATCGCCGCTTCATCGACTTCGGCATGGGTCTTCGGCACCACGAACTTGCCGTCCTTGCTCACGAACGCCGCGCCCACGTGCAGCGGCTGGTGGATATCGCCGACCATGTGGGTCAGCAGAATCAGCGCCTGGCGCTTGGTGAACTTGTGCGGGTTCAGGGCCGGGTCAAGCTTGCCCTGCAGGACGGCGATCGCCTGCTTCAGCGTCTGCACGATGTCGTGCTCGCTCGTGCCCACGCCATGGTCGTGGTAGTGCTCGAGCTGGAAAGGCACGTCGGTGTAGTGGTACTCGCTGTGCTTCGGATTCGCATTCGTGTACTCGACCATTTCCGGCGATTGCGGGCCGCAATAAGTGCCCTTCACGCAGTCGGGCCAGTTGGCGATCGACTGCAGGGTTTCGCCCGGCTGCAGGAGCGCCGCGATCTGCTTCTCGGCATTCGTGCCTTTCAGCAGGCGGTCGGCGATGGCGCCCACCGCGCGGTGGCCGTCGCCGCCCCAGGCGGCCGCATCAAACGACACGAAGGCGCTTGCCAGCGCCAGGACACAAGCTAGTTTTTTCATGACATTCCTTGGATTAGTGCATTTGTTTATTGCTGCGTCGCGAGCAGGAGCGACATGACAGCCATGATCGCGGCCGCCAGGGCGCCCAGCATCAGCAGGCGCCGGCCCGGGCTCAAGGAGGACTTCAGCAGCAGGCGCTTGACCACGGTGACGCCGATTACGGCAAGCGCGACGGCAACGATGACAACGGTGTTCTGGTCCATGTTCAGTTCCTCGCGCCGACTTTGTCGATGCGCACGGTTGGGGCCATGCCGGCCGCGGGTGCGCCCGCGCCCGGGTTCTTCGCGATGAACTCGCTCAGCGCGTCGAGGTCGACCAGCTGGGTGTCCACGCGCTTCGTGCCCTTGGCAAATTCCGGAATATTGTCGCCGCCTTCGGCCAGGAAGTTATTTGCGACCACACGGTAGGACTTGCCGTCTTCCACCGGCGCGCCGTTCAGCTTCAGGCTGCCCGGCACCACGCGGCTGCCGACCGGACGCTTGTCGTCCCGGGTGTAGG
>DAMABW010000436.1:0-2073 GCA_031999925.1 Massilia sp.
TTCTGGGCGCGCAAGATGCCCTTGCAGCTGCCCGGCCAGCCGACTTGCCTGATCGGCTTTTCCACCGAAATCACCGAGCTGCGCGGCCTGCGCAAGCGCATCGAGCACGACCGCATCACCGATTCCCTTACCGGCCTGGCCAACCGCGTGATGTTCGAGTCGGCGCTCGACGAGCAGCTCTTGATGGCCAGGCTCGGGAAGACCCGGCTGGCGGTGGTGATGGTCGATCTCGACCAGTTCAAGTACATCAACAACAACTTCGGCCAGGCCGTCGGCGACCAGTTGATCCAGGCGGTCGGCACGCGCCTGCAGCAGTGCGGCGTCAGCATCGGCAGCCTGGCACGGCTGTCCGGCGACGAGTTCGGCTTCACGCTGCCGCAGGCCGACACAGTGGAGGAGGTGGCTTGCCAGGTCGAGCAGATCCGCGCCTTCCTGTCGCAGCCCTATGCGGTGCAGGAGCCGCCGCTGCACCTGACCTTCAGCGCCGGCATTGCGCTCTCTGGAGAAGACGGTAACAGCGCCGACGCGCTGCTGAGCCGCGCCGAAGCGGCGATGTATTCGGCCAAGGACAACGGACGCGACCAGTACCGCTTTTATTCGCGCCAGCTCGGCTCCACGGTGGCCGAGCGGGTGGCGCTCGAACGCGATTTGCGCGCCGCCATGGGCTCGCGCGAATTCACGCTGCACTACCAGCCGAAGATGCGGCGCGACGGCACCGTCGCCGGCTTCGAGGCCCTGATCCGCTGGAACCGGCCGGGCGTCGGCCTGGTGTCGCCCGACAAGTTCATTCCCCTGGCCGAGCAGCTCGGCCTGCTGCTGGGCCTGGGCCGCTGGGTGATCGACGAAGCCTGCCGCCAGGTGGCAAGCTGGCGCGATCAGGGCATGGGCGACGTGCCGGTGGCCGTCAACCTGTCGACCAGCCAGCTCGCCAGCGCGGCGCTGCCCGACTACGTGTTCGAGCGCATGCGCGCGCATGGCGTCGCCGACGGCTGCCTGGAGATGGAGTTGACCGAGTCGATGATGATGTCCGACCCCGACCGCGCGATCGCCATCCTGAACCGCTTGCGCGAAGGCGGCATCGCGCTGTCGATCGACGATTTCGGGACTGGTTTTTCCTCGATGGCCTATCTGCGCCAGCTGCCGGTGAATACCCTGAAACTGGACCGCTCGTTCGTGCGCAACATCGCGGTCGATGCCAAGGACGCCGACCTGTGCGCCGGTATCATGGCGCTCGCGCACAAGCTCGACATGCACGTGGTGGCCGAGGGCGTGGAAACGCGCGAACAGCGCGATGCGCTGGCGGCTGCGAACTGCGATTTGTTCCAGGGCTACCTGTTCAGCAGGCCGCTGCCGGCGGCGCAGGCAACGGATTTCCTGAGTCGCTGAGGTGTTTTTGACGGTGTACCATGCCTGCGTTTGTCCGGTTTTGTAGGGTGGACACCTGTGTCCACGCTGTCTGACCGCCGGAAAACCGAGGCGCTGATGACGGCGACTGCGGCAGCGTCCCGGCTCGCGACCGGTCAAACAGCGTGGACTCGGGAGTCCACCCTACAACGGCATCATTGGCAACCGAAGCTGGCCGCATCCTCCACGCTGCCGCTGCCCTTGTAGCGCGCGACCTTCGGATACGGGCATAGTGGCCGCGACCGCGCAGCCGACCACGCCGCCGGCACGTCCGCGTTCACCCCACCCGCATTCCCGGTGCCGCGCGCGCTCGACAGCACGCTGTCCGGCGCCTGGCCCTTTTCGACCCAGTTCACGAGCGGCGTCAGCATGTCGAACTGGTCCGTCGCCGGCCCGCCCGAGCAGTGGTTCATCCCCGGCACCCGGAAGAAGCGCGCGAAGTTGGCTGCGTCGCCGCCGTTCGCCGCGCGCAGCGCTTCGTACCAGCCGGTGGTGTCGTCGCTCGAGAAGATCGGGTCGCTGGTGCCATGGTAGACCAGCATCTTGGCGCCGCGGTTCTTCAGCCGCGCCAGGTTGGCGCCGTCGGGCGGCGTCATGAAGGACGTGCCGGATTCGGCATAGGTAGCGCTGGTTGCATTCACCCGCCCCAAGAGGCTGGCCAGGTTCACG
>DAMABW010000436.1:2083-4197 GCA_031999925.1 Massilia sp.
CCGGGTCTTCCGGCGGCACGGCCCAGATGAAGCCGGCGGCACCCGAGTCGCGGTCGATCGGGGCGCCAAACTTCCAGCTGGCCCAGCCGCTCGTGCCAAAGCCGGCATCGTAGGGGAAACTGGTGTAGATGGTGGCGCCGGTCTCGGTCTTCGCGCCCGTGAAGAGCGCCGCGATGCCGGTCTTCTGGGCGGCGGAGAGGCAGCTGCCGTCGCGCGTGCCCGAGCAGGTCGGCACATCGCGCTCCAGGTTGAAGGCGGCCTGGCAGGCGCCGGTGTCCTGGACCAGGCCATCGGAGGCGCCGTCCAGCGCATCGCACTTGCCGAGCACCGCGTTCGAGACCAGCGTACGTTCGGCCTGGGTAAAGCCGGTGGTGAGGTCGCCCGGCGTCGAGGCCAGCGCGGCATAGGTCTTGGCGCCGGCGATGTTCGCCAGTGCCGCCAGCGGCAGGCGGTAGCCCGGATTGCCGGCCAGGTAGCCGTCGTACTGTTCGGCATAGCGCGCCGCGGCCACCATGGTATGTCGCCCGCCGTTCGAGCAGCCGCCGATATACGAGCGGTCCGGCGCCTTGCCGTAGGCGACCTGGATCAGGCTCTTCGCCATCGGCGTCAGCTTGCCCACGGCCTGGTAGCCGTAGTCGAGGCGCGCCTGCGGGTCGATGCCGAAGAAGGGCGTCGGTGCGCCGTGCCCGGCGTCGGAACTGATCACGGCAAAGCCTTGATTGAGCGCGTTGTCGAGCGGGCCGCCGCCGCCCACCGGGCCGGTCGCGGTGACAACGCTGCCGTCCACGCCGCCGTTGGCCTGGTAGAAGAAGCGGCCGTTCCAGTTGCGCGGCAGGCGCATCTCGAAGCCGATCGCATAGCTCTTGCCGTCGACCGGGCTGACGCGCCTGAACATCTGGCCCTGCACCTGGCAGTGGGCGGCAACTGGTTTACCGGCGATGGTGAGGATACCGGCGGCGATCTCGTTGGCGGCGGTGATGGTGGTGTCCGCGATGTTGATGCGGGAGGTGAGGTCGGTACAGTTGCCGAGCGTGGCGCCGACGGCGGGGCTCAGTTGCGGCAGCTGGGCAACCGGTGGCGGCGCGGGGGTGTCGGGTAGATCGTCGTGGTCGTTGTCGCTGCAGCCTGCAAGGCCGAGCAGGGCGATCGCGGCGAGGCCGGTGATGTGCGGGATCTTCATGCGTGCTGTCTCCTGTCGTGAAACCGGTTGGATTTGCAAAACGTCGGGACGAACCGGTCCGCGCAGCCCTTCGATGGGGCTGCGGCGGACCTGCACTGCGGGATTGGATTGATTAGTCGGGCATGACGTCCTTGAGGACGCCGATCGGCTGGTTCACCAGCTTGCCGTTGACTTTCTTGACTTCGCGGATGTACATGTTCTGTACGATGTCGCGGGTTTTCGGGTCGATGCTGATCGGGCCGCGCGGACTGTTCCACTTCATGCCCGACAAGGTCTTGACCGCGGCGTCGCCGGTGACCTTGCCGTTCAGCTTGCGCACGGTCTCGTAGATCATGCCCATGGTGTCATAGGCGGCCACGGTCACGAAGGTTGGCGCAGGACGGTTCGGATTCGCCTCGGCATAGGCCTTGAGGAAGGTCTTGTTCGCTTCGTTGTCCAGCGCGGTCGAGTAGTTCAGCACCGTGACCGCGCCCAGCGCGCGCTCGCCCAACGCTTCCAGGGTCGGCGAGTCGCTGGTCATGTCGCCCACGCCCAGGAACTTGATGCCGGCCTTGTCCAGGCCCTTGTCGCTGAAGGCCTTCAGCAGGCCGGCGCCATCTTCCGCGCCGGGGGCGAAGAAGAACAGGGCGTCCGGCTTCTGGTCCTTCACGCGCTGCACGAAGGGCGAATAGTCCGGGTTGGCCAGCGGCACGCGCGAGGAGCCGACGATCTTGCCGCCGCCTTCCTGCAGGCCTTTCGCGAACTTGGCCTCGGCGTCGTGGCCGGTGCTGTAGTCGGTGACCAGCGAATACACGTTGCTGATCTTGTTCTTCGCGGTCCAGGTGCCGAAGGGTTCGGTCATCTGCTGCATCGTCATCGAGGTGCGCAGCATGTAGGGCGACTTGGCCGTGATGCCGGTGGTGACGGCGTTCATGACGATCATCGGCGTCTTGCC
>DAMABW010000437.1:0-4175 GCA_031999925.1 Massilia sp.
GTGGGCAAGATCCTGCGCCGCGAACTGCGCGACGAGAAGCAGACGGCTTGAGGTTCAGGTTGTTGAGTGAAAAACCGGCAGGGATCCTGCCGGTTTTTTTATACCCGCATATCCGCGTTCGTTGTTGGGGCCGCAAAATCAACCGTAGGGTGGGCACCCCGTGCCCACGCGGAACTGCGCGTATTGTTGGCGCTGGTCTTGTTGATGATGCAGGGACTTGCCGGCGTGTCTCAATGCATCTCGTTGGCGCTGCGGGCATGTGTTGGCGTCTCGGAGCGAAGGGCATCGGCCACGGACTTCGGACGAACATGTAACCGCGTGGGCACGGAGTGCCCACCCTACGGTTCCAGCCGCAGGCCATGGTGACGTTATCTGCCGGCTTTTTGCGCCGCTTCGCGCAGCACCTCATGCACGCGGTCCAGGTCCGCCGGCTTGGTCAGATGCGCATCGAACCCCGCCTCGCTCGAACGCTGGCGGTCTTCAATCGCGCCCCATCCCGTCAGCGCCACCAGCGTCGCCTTGTCCATGCCGTCGATGCCGCGCAGCGCCTGGGCGACCTCGAAGCCGCTGCGGTCGGGCAGGCCGATGTCGAGGAACACGGCGTCCGGCCGGAAGCTGGCGGCGCGCGCCAGGGCCGCCGTGCCGTCGTAGGCCACCGCCACCGCGTGGCCGCTCATCTCCAGCACCGCCTGCAGCATCTCCGCCGCATCGGCGTTGTCGTCGACCACCAGGATGCGCAGGCCGTCGCCGACCGGTTGCGGTTCCGCGGCCGCCGCGCCGGCGCAGGCACCCTGAGGCGCCTCCACCTGCACCGCCTCGTACGGCAGGATCACCGTGAAGCGGCTGCCCTGGCCCAGCCCCGCACTGCAGGCCGTCACCCGCCCGCCATGCAGTTCGACCAGGCGCTTGACCAGGTTCAGGCCCACGCCCAGTCCGCCCTGGGCCATGGTCGCGTGTTCCTGCACCTGCGCATACATGTCGAAGATCGCCGACAGCATGCCGGCCTCGATGCCGATGCCGCTGTCGGTCACGCCGATCCGCACTTCGCCATCGGCGACCACGGCGTCGACCACGATATGCCCGCCGCGCGGCGTGTACTTGGCCGCATTGTTCAGCAGGTTGCTCAGCACCTGGGCGATGCGGTGGCGGTCCACGTGCAGCGGCACCGCTGCCGGCGGCAGCGCCAGTTCCAGGCGGTGGCCGCCGCCGGTCACCAGCGGCATGCTCATTTCCACCGCGTCCTGCACCACGTCGCCCAACAGTACGGCGCTGCGGCGCAGTTCGACCTTGCCTTCGGACAGGCGCGCCATGTCGAGCAAGTCGTCGACCAGGTGCACCATGTGGTCGACCTGGCGCTTGATCATGCCCTGCACGTCGCCGGCCTGGGCCACGGCCGGGTTCACGCGCATCAGTTCCAGGCCGGTGCGGATCGGCGCCAGCGGGTTGCGCAGTTCGTGCGCCAGCGTGAACAGGAATTCGCTCTGCATGCGGTTGCGCTCGGCCAGTTCCGAGGCCAGGCGCTGCAGTTCCTGCTGGGCGTCCTTGTGGTGGCTGATGTCGAGGGTGACGCCGTCGAAGCGCAGCGGCTGGCCCTTGTCGCCCAGCTCGCACCAGCCGACCGCGCGCAGCCAGCGCGCGATGGCTTGCTGGGCGTTCGCCGGCGTATGGCGGAACTCGACGTCGAGCGCGCTGCCGCTTTCCAGCGAGCGCGCGATGCCCGATGCCAGGCGCGCGCGGTCTTCCGGATCGACCGCCGCCAGCAGGGCGTCGATGGCGACGGAACGCTCCCCGCTCACGCCCAGGTGGGCCGCCATCTGCTCGTTCAGGCGGAACTCCTTGAACGGCGCATCGGCATACCAGACGCCGATGTCGCCGGCGCGCGCCACCCGTTCCAGGCGCAATTGCAACTGGGTGCGCACGTGGACGTCGGTGACCGTGCCGACGTAGCCGTTCATCTGCCCGGCCTCGTCCAGGCGCGGCGTGCCGGCGTCGATGAACCAGCGGTAACTGCCGTCGTGGCGGCGCAGGCGGTAGTCGATACGGAACGAGGTCCGTGCGGCGTTCGCGGCCAGGAAGGTGTCGCGCGCGTTCTCGAAGTCGTCGGGGTGGATGTTCTCGAGCCAGCCCATGCCCTGGTCCTGTTCCCAGCTGCGGCCCGTGTACTCGTGCCAGCGTTGGCTCAGGTAGGTGCACATGCCGTCGTTGTCGGTGGTCCAGAGCATCACCGGCGCGAAGTCGATCAGCGAGCGGAAGTAGGATTCGCGCATGCTCGACGCTTCCAGCTGCAGCTGGCGCTCGCGCCCGAGTTCCATCTGGCGCCGCACGCGCGCCAGCAGCTCGCCGGCGGCGAACGGTTTCACCAGGTAGTCGTCGGCGCCGGCCTGCAGGCCCTCGACCTTGGCTTCCTCGCCGGCGCGCGCCGACAGTAGCATGATCGGCAGCCGGCGCAAGGCGGGCGTCGCGCGGATCTTCGCGATCAGGCCGAAGCCGTCGAGCTTGGGCATCATCACATCGCTCAGCAGCAGATCGGGGAGATCGCGCTGCACCGCCTCGAAGGCGGCCTCGCCGTCGGCGCAGACCATGACCTCGGCGTGCGGGTCGAGCAGGGCCTTCAGGTAGGCGCGCATGTCGTTGTTGTCGTCGGCGATCAGGATGCGCGGCAGCGGCGCGGCCGGCTGCAAGGCGCTGCCCGATGCCGCCCGTTCGACCGCGGGCGCCGCTTCGTCGGGCAGCCAGCGCAACGCTTCCTCGACAAACGCGGCGCCCATGCGCTGGGCATCCGCCACGGCAGCATCGGCCACGTCGCCGGCGGCGATCCGGTCTTCCGGCAGGTGGGCGTGGCCGAAGGGGATGTCGACGTCGAAGCGCGTGCCTTCGCCCAGCACGCTGTGCACGGCGATCTGGCCGCCATGCAGGCGCACCAGTTCCTGGATCAGCGCCAGGCCAATGCCGGTGCCCTCGAAGGTGCGTCCCGGCGTGCCCTCGATGCGGTGGAAGCGCTCGAACACGCGCGGCAGTTCCGCTTCCGGAATGCCGCTGCCGCTGTCCTGCACGCTCAGGCGCGCCATGCCGTCGTGCTCGCGCAGCGTCACGCGCACGCCGCCGGTCAGGGTGAACTTGAAGGCGTTCGAAAGCAGGTTGAAGACGATCTTTTCCCACATGTCGCGGTCGACCCAGACCGGCTGGCCCGGGTCCTGCAACTCGACGTCGTAGCGCAGGCCGCCCTTGGCCATGGCCGACTCGAACACACTGGCCAGGTCGCCGGTCAGGCGCGCCAGGTCGGTCGGCACATAGGTCGCCTGCACGCGCCCGGCCTCGATGCGCGAGAAGTCGAGCAGCGAATTCACCAGCTTCAGCAGGCGCAGGGCGTTGCGGTGGGTGACGTCGATGCGGCGCCGCTGGCTTGGGGGCAGCGGCTCGTCGGTGGCTGCGAGGGCGTCGTCGAGCGGGCCCAGGATCAGGGTCAGCGGGGTGCGGAATTCGTGCGAGACGTTCGAGAAGAAGGCGGTCTTGGCACGGTCGATCTGGGCCAGTTCCTCGGCGCGGCGCTGCTCCTTTTCGTAGGCCACCACGTTGCCCACCGCCGTGCTGAGGGCCGCGCCCAGGGCTTCATAGAAATGCTCGTAGTCGGCATCGAGGGCGCGCGCCACGCTGACGCCGGCCACGGCGAAGCCGAACAGGTCTTCCTGCCCGGGCAGGGTAATCGGCAGCACCATCGCCGAACCCGGCGGCTGCGGATAGGGGCCGCACGCCAGCTCGCCGAAACGCGGCGCCAGGCCGTCGACGCGCTGGGCCTTGCCCGCGTCGGCGGTGCGCGCGAAGGGCCACAGGCTGTCGTCCAGTTCCGCCACCTCCGGCGCCAGCGCGGCATGTGCGCCGAGACCGGCCTGGCTGCGCAGCAGCAGCTTGCCGGAATCAAGGTCGATCTGATACAGCAGCAGGAAGGGCAGGTCCAGCGTCATGTGCGGAAACTGGGCATCGATGCCGCGCGCCACGTCGCCGATGGCGCGGGCGTCGCCGATGGCCAGGCTCAGGTCGCGCAGGGCCTGGGTGCGGCGTGCGTTCAGCACCGCCGCCGTCGCTTCCGAGATCGGGTGGAAGATGCCGCCCACCTCGCCCGATTCGTCGCGGATCGGCGAGAACGAGAAGGTCATGAAGCCTTCTTCCAGGTAGCC
>DAMABW010000438.1:0-2042 GCA_031999925.1 Massilia sp.
ACCGAAAAGGACCAGTACCCGACGACCAGGCAATGGGCCGAGGCGATCCACGCCCAGGATCCGGACATCCAGGGGCTATGCTGGACCTCGCGCCAGGACGACAGCGCCAAGGCCATCGTCCTGTTCGGCGACCGCATTCCGGCAGGCGAACTTACTCCTGTGTCGAAATCGATCGGCGTTGTCGCGGACCCGGCGCACTATGGCGCCTTGCTGGCTTTGGCCGAACACATCGGCGTCTTGATCGTACCAGGCAAGGCGTAAGCGTTAGCCAGGGCGCTTCAGGACCTGACGACGCCGACGCCGGTCGCACGGGCCACCGTGTACTCGGGGCGCTCGAACAAGCCTGGCTCATCGAGGAAGCGGGTCGCCCACGCGACGGTGTCATTGCCCCAGAAGACCTGACCGCGCAGCACCAGGCTCGGTACGCCGAACACCCCCGCATCAATTGCTTCCTGCGTATTCGCGATCAGCTGCTGCTTCACTTCCGGCCGGCCAATCAACGCGCCCGGCTCGCCCACGCTCAGCCTTTCGGCCAGCGCATCGAATTCGACCTCCGGGTCGCGCCCCTCGCCGAAGATGAATCCGAAGGCGTTGCCGACCACGTCGTCCCCCGCCTCGAGCGCCACCATCAGGCGCTGCGCCGCGAGCGGATTGAAGGGATGGCGCGGTGGCATCCGGAAGGGAAGGCCCTGTACACCCGCCTGCCACACGCAGTACTGGTAAGTGTGCAGCCGTTTCGGCGCCGTCTCGGCCGGCCCCTTGGTGCCCCAGTGCTTGAGCATGCCCGCGAATAGCACCGGCACCGGCTCGATCTGCAGTCGCTCGCGCAGCGGCGCCAGGGAGTGGAAATGCAGGTAGGCGAAGGGCGAAATCAGATCGTAGTACCAGCGTGCCTTTTCCATGCGAGCCTCAACCCACCAGCCCGAGATCGGTCGCCGCCTGCTCGCGCAGCAAATACTTCTGGATCTTGCCGGTCACCGTCATCGGGAAACTGCTCACGAAGCGGATATGGCGCGGAATCTTGTAGTGCGCGATCTGCCCCTTGCAGAAGTCGCGGATCTCGTCGGCCTCCGCTTCCAGCCCGGGCCGCAGGATGATGCAGGCGCACAGCTCCTCGCCGAACTTCGCATCCGGCACGCCGACGCACTGCACATCCAGCACCTTCGGATGCTTGTACAAAAATTCCTCGATCTCGCGCGGGTAGATGTTCTCGCCGCCGCGGATCACCATGTCCTTGGCGCGGCCGACGATGGTCGCAAAACCGTTTTCGTCGATCACGGCCAGGTCGCCGGTGTGCATCCAGCGCGCCGCATCGATCGTTTCGCGGGTCTTTTCCTCATCGCCCCAATAGCCCAGCATGACCGAATAGCCGCGCGTGAGCAATTCGCCCTTCACGCCGCGCGGCACGATGCGGCCGTCGGCGTCGACAATCTTGACTTCCAGGTGCGGGTGCACGCGGCCGATGGTGGCCACGCGCAGCGGCACCGGGTCATCGGTCGAACTCTGGAAGCTCACCGGCGAGGTTTCCGTCATGCCATAGGCAATCGTGATCTCGGACAAGTGCATGCGCTCGATCACGCGGCTCATGACCTCGGCCGGGCAGGGCGAGCCGGCCATGATCCCGGTGCGCAGCGTCGACAAGTCGTACTGGCCGAAGTCCGGATGGTCGAGCAGGGCGATGAACATGGTCGGCACGCCGTGCAGGCCGGTGCAGCGCTCGGCCTGCACGGTCTCCAGCACCGACTTCGGCTCGAAGCCTTCGCCGGGGAAGACCATGGTCGCGCCATGCGTCACGCAAGCCAGGTTCCCCAGCACCATGCCGAAGCAGTGGTACAGCGGCACCGGGATGCAGAGGCGGTCGATGTGGGTCAGCTTCATCGCCTCGCCAATGAAGAAGCCATTGTTCAGGATATTGTGGTGGGTGAGCGTCGCGCCTTTCGGCGAACCCGTGGTGCCCGAGGTGAACTGGATGTTCACCGGATCGTCGAACTGGAGCGCCGCGCCCAGCGTGGCCAGCTGCGCCAGTTGATCGGCACTCGGTT
>DAMABW010000438.1:2052-4148 GCA_031999925.1 Massilia sp.
CGGTTCGGCCATCAAGTCGTCGAAGTTCAGCATGCCGGACGTGCGCTCGCTGCCCAGGCGAATCACATGGCGCAGCTGCGGCAGCTTTTCGGAGCGCAGCTGCGACGGCGCCGCGTCGCGGACCTCTGGCACCACGTCCTGCACCATGCCGATGTAGTCGCTGGTCTTGAACACTGGCGACAGGATCAAGGTCGAACACTGCACCTTGCCCAGCACGTATTCGAGTTCCGAGCGCCGGTAGGCCGGGTTGATGTTTACCATGATCAGGCCGGCGCGCGCGGTGGCGAACTGCACCAGCACCCATTCGGCGCAGTTCTGCGACCAGATGCCGACGCGGTCGCCCGGCTGCAGGCCCAGGGCCAGCAGGCCGGCGGCGAGGCGGGTCACGCGTGCGTCGAAGTCGCGGTAGGTCCAGCGCACGCCCTGGTGCGGGACGACGAGCGCGTCGTTGTCGCCATGGCGGGCTGCGATGTCGGTGAGGAAGTCGCCGATGGTCTGGCCGATCAGGGGCACGTCGTGTGCGCCATGGACGTAGCTTGGCTGGGCTTGCATGTTGTCTCCATATCCTTTGTTGTTGTCTATGGTGTGCCGCTGCGCTGTACCGCGCAGTCGGCGACGCCCCGCAGGCGCGGGCGCAGGTGCAAGGTATTGGCCGCCGCGCCTGCGGGGCAGGGCGACGGCCTGTCTTGCGTATGCTACAGCTTACACCACCGGCTTGCGCGGTGGGAGAGGGGCATCCTGCGGCAGCAAGCCCTCGGCCAGCAGCGCTTCCCAGAAGGCGGCCGGAATCTGGATGTCCATCAGCGCCGCATTGCGCTTCAGGTGTTGCGGGCTGCTGGCGCCGGGAATCGTCGCCGCCACCACCGGATGCGCCAGCCCGAACTGCAACGCTGCCGCCGGCAAGTCGACGCCATGCTCGGCGGCCACCTTGCGCAGGCGCTCGCGGTGCGCATGCTGCTCGGGCTTGGCCGGCTGGTAGTCGTAATGCTCGCCGCCGGCCAGGAAGCCGGAGTTGAACGGCCCGCCGAGCACGACGCTGGCGCCGCGCTGCGCGCACAGCGGGAAGAACTCCTGCAGCGGCGTGGTTTCCATCAGCGTGTAGCGGCCGGCCAGCAGGAAGATATCCGGGTCGGACTGCTGCAGCGCGCGCATGCAGGGCTCGATGGTGTTCACGCCCATGCCCCAGCCCTTGATCAGGCCTTCCTCGCGCAACTTGACCAGGCCCTCGAAGGCCCCATTTTTGCCGGCCGCGATGCCGAAGTGGTGTTCGAATTCGGCCTGGGGCAGGGCGTCGGGCGAGAGGTCGTGCACGTAGACGATGTCGACGTGGCCGAGCGCCAGGCGCTGCAGGCTGTCCTCGACCGCGCGGCGCACGCCGTCGGCCGTGTAGTCGAGCACGCGCTTGAAGGGCAGCGAGCCGACGAAGGGCGCGGCGATCTCGCCGCCCGCGTGCGGCACCAGCAGGCGCCCGACCTTGGTCGACAGCGTGTACTCGTCGCGCGGACGGCGGCGCAGGGCCTGGCCGAAGCGGTGCTCGGACAGGCCGGCACCGTAGTGCGGCGCGGTGTCGAAATAGCGGATGCCCGCTTCCCACGCGGCATCGACGGTGGTCAATGCCGCCTCGTCGCTGGTGTTGTGGTACATGTCGCCCAGCCCGGTGCCACCCAGGCCCAGGCGCGTGATCGGTCGATAGCGCTGGTTCACCATTGGTCCTTTCTCGTTCGGATAGTCGGTGGGGCGCGGCTTGCCGTTCGCCCCCGCTGACTTATGCTACACCGCGTCACCGCAGAGGCGGGCACGGTTGAAGAAGGACCATATTGGCCATGCCATGCGCACACGGCAACGGATTGCGCGCGCTCACGGGAACTACCTGACCCTCAGCACACCCTTCATCGTCGGGTGCAGGGTGCAGACGTAGGCATGCGTGCCCGCCCGCTTCGCCTTGAAGCGCCAGCTGCCCTGGGGCGGAATCGGCGGCGATGCGAAGCCCGGCCCGGCGCTCGCCACTGTGTGCGGAAACGGGTCCTTGTTGCGCCAGACGATGACGTCGCCAACCCTGGCCTCGGCCAGCGGCGGCAAGAAGAGCATGCCCTCGA
>DAMABW010000439.1:0-4144 GCA_031999925.1 Massilia sp.
CGGCAACATGCTGAAACCGGCCCTGGCGCGCGGCGAATTGCACTGCGTGGGCGCGACCACGCTCGACGAGTACCGCAAGTACGTGGAAAAGGACGCCGCCCTCGAGCGCCGCTTCCAGAAGATCATCGTCGACGAGCCGAGCGTGGAAGCGACGATTGCCATCCTGCGCGGCCTGCAGGAGAAATACGAGCTGCACCACCAGGTGGAGATCACCGACCCGGCCATCATTGCCGCGGCCGAGCTGTCGCACCGCTACATCAGCGACCGCTTCCTGCCCGATAAAGCCATCGATCTGATCGACGAGGCGGCATCGAAGATCAAGATCGAGATCGACTCCAAGCCGGAAGTCATGGACAAGCTGGAACGCCGCCTGATCCAGCTGAAGATCGAGCGCGAAGCCGTGCGCAAGGAAACCGACGAGTCCTCGCTGCGCCGTCTCGACTTGATTGGCGAGGAAATCGCGCGCCTGGAACGCGAGTACAACGACTTCGAGGAAATCCTGAAGGCCGAAAAGGCAGCGGTGCAGGGCACGACCCACATCAAGGAAGAGATCGAGCGCATCCGTCACCAGATGGAGGAAGCCAAGCGCCAGTCGAACTGGCAGCAGGTCTCCGAATTGCAGTACGGCCGCCTGCCGGAACTCGAAGCGCAGCTGAAGCACGCCGAGGAAGCCGCGTCGCGCAGCGAAGGCGAAGCGGAAAAACCGAAGCTGCTGCGCACCCAGGTCGGCGCGGAGGAAATCGCCGAAGTGGTCTCGCGTGCGACCGGCATTCCGGTCTCGCGCATGATGCAGGGCGAGCGCGACAAGCTGCTGCACATCGAGGAAAAGCTGCACGAGCGCGTGGTCGGCCAGGACGAAGCCATCGAGGCCGTGTCGGACGCCATCCGCCGTTCGCGCGCCGGGCTGTCGGACCCGAACCGTCCTTACGGCTCCTTCATGTTCCTGGGCCCGACCGGCGTCGGCAAGACCGAATTGTGCAAGGCGCTGGCGGCCTTCCTCTTCGATACCGAGGAAGCCCTGATCCGCATCGACATGAGCGAATTCATGGAGAAGCATTCGGTTGCACGCCTGATCGGCGCGCCGCCGGGCTATGTGGGCTACGAGGAGGGCGGCTACCTGACCGAAGCCGTGCGCCGCAAGCCCTACAGCGTGATCCTGCTCGACGAGATCGAGAAGGCGCATCCGGACGTGTTCAACGTGCTGCTGCAGGCGCTCGACGATGGCCGCATGACCGATGGCCAGGGCCGGACCGTGGACTTCAAGAACACCGTGATCGTGATGACCTCGAACCTGGGTTCGCACAAGATCCAGTCGATGGACACCGACGAGCCGGCGGTGGTGAAGCTGGCGGTGATGGCCGAGGTGCGCGGACACTTCCGTCCGGAATTCATCAACCGCATCGACGAGATCGTGGTCTTCCACGCCCTGGACGAGCGCAACATCGGCGACATCGCCCGCATCCAGTTGCGTAACCTGGAAGGCCGCCTGGCGAAGATGGACATGGCGCTCGATATCGACGACGAGGCCCTGCAGAAGATCGCGGAAGCCGGCTTCGATCCGGTGTATGGCGCGCGTCCTCTGAAGCGCGCGATCCAGCAGCAGATCGAGAATCCGCTGTCGAAGGCCATCCTGTCGGGTCGCTTCGGGCCGAAGGACAACATTCCGGTGCGCGTGCGCGGCGGGCAACTGGTGTTCGGCCAGGAATCGGGCAATCCGGCGCCGGTGGAGCTGGCCAAGTAAGCCGGTTGGTAACTCAGGAAAAGGGCGCAGCGATGCGCCCTTTTTTACGTCCGCGCCCCCATGCCCCGGTAAGCTTTTGTCATCACCCAGTCATCGACGAGTGCCACCATGCCCGCACTTTTCATCGACTGGAGAAATGCATGTCCCGTTCCCTCGTCTCTTGCGCCGGCACCGCCGCCGGTACCGCAATCGCCGCGCTGGCCCTGCTGTCCGCCTGCGGCAGCGACCATGACGACACGCCCGAACAAGCGCCGCCGGTAGCCCAGCAGCCGGCACCGACCACGCCGCCGGTAGCCGCCGCCAACACCAGCGTCGCCTTCATGTCCGACGTCCACTTCCACGACGTTTACGGCGACTTCAAGAGCACCCAGTTCTCCGGCATTCCGACCAAGGACGGCAAGAACGCGACCATCCGCACGATGTACGCGCAGCTGACCTCGACGCGTCTGTTCAACGAAAACTACTTCGCTTTCCGCACCGCGCTCGACGACGCCTATGCCAAGGGCATCCGCATCGTCGCCTTCCCGGGCGACTACTCGGACGACGCCCAGCCGATGAATGTCGACGGCATCGCCACCGTGCTGAAGGAATACCAGGCCAAGGGCATGCGCTTCTTCCTGGCGCCGGGCAACCACGATCCGGTCGAACCCTACGACGACCTGGAGGCCGGCAAGAACGACTTCCTGACCAAGGACGGCAAGGAGCAAAAGGTCTACGCCACCTCGAACGCCGCCTGCAAGGCCATGGACCCGAGCGTGGTCTGCACCGACCAGCTGATGGAGCAGGGCTACGAAAAGCTGATGGCCAAGCTGGGCGAGTTTGGCTTCAACCCGAACAAGGCCGACCTGCACTGGGAAACGCCGTTCAGCAAGTACACGGGCGGCAAGTACAGCTATGACGAAGCGGTGGCCCAGTCGGCGGTGGCGAAGCGCGAGTTCGAGATCTGCGCCGAAGGCGCGGGCGGCGCTTACAAGGCGGCCGGCGAAGCCAAGCTCGGGAAAGCCTATACCCGCTGCACCAGCATGGTCGACAGCAGCTACCTGGTCGAGCCGGTGAAGGGCCTGTGGCTGCTGGCGATCGACGCCAACGTCTTCATCCCGAACGCCAAATTCGACCCGGCCAATCCGAAAGTCTTCAGCGGCTACGATGGCGCCGGCAACGCGGGCTGGAACAAGGTGCTGACGCACAAGCTGCACCTGGTCGAGTGGATCAAGTCGGTATCGGCGCGCGCCAAGGCGGAAGGCAAGCAATTGATGGCCTACTCGCACTATCCGACCATGGACTTCTACGCCAACCAGACCGAGGCGATGAAACTTGCCTTCAAGCCGGGCGCCTTCCAGACCGCGCGCGTGCCGGATGCGGCCACCGCCGCCGGCGTCGCGGCCACCGGGCTGCGCTGGCACGTGGGCGGCCACATGCACTTCAACGGCACCAACGACTTCACCGATGCGAACGGCAACTACCTGGTCAACGTGCAGTCGCCGTCGCTGGCGGTGTACGGCGCGGCCTACAAGATCATCACGTATAAGGATCTCGATACCGTCGACGTCCAGACCGTGGCCCTGAACACGGTGGCGCGCTTCAACGAACTCTTTCCTTACTATCAGGTCGAGTACGACTACCTGCAGGGCAGCACGGCGCCGGCCGACGTGGCCAAGCGCTGGGGCCGCGGCATCCTGGATACCCGCTCGTACGGCGAATACACCCATACCTATTTCGGCGAACTGTCGCGCCTGCGCTTCATGGACGAGTACTGGCCGTGCGAGATGAAGGAAGCGGCGATGGCGCTGAACGGCAGGCAGATGCTGATCCTGTCGCAGCTGGAGTCGCGCGTGACTTTGGCCCAGCTGAAGGACAACCCTGGTGTGGTGCCGCTGACGGCAAACTGCGCTGCCACGGGTACGCCATCGGGCACGGCCGTTGCCGCCGCCCAGTTGACCGCCGACTGGCGCGAAGCCAACGTGCGCGCAGAACTGCTGGCTGCCAGCGCCGGCCTGAAGCTCGACGACTTCGCCAAGATCACGGCCTACGACTTCTATGGCGACTTCCACCGTACCGTGTATGCAGGCGAGCTGGCGCTGCGCGACATGGGCCAGGAACGCGTGAACCAGTACAAGGTCCTGATGCGCGCCTTCCCGGCCAATCCGGCGCCGGTCGTGCGCACCGGCGACAAGGTCTCGGACCAGAACGCCGTGCAGGTGGCTTACCAGAACCAGTTCAAGCAGGTGTTCGCCATCTTCAAGGGCCTGGGGTCGGGCAAGCCGAGCGACCGCTTCACGATCGACCTGAAGGGCAAGAAGATCGGGAATGCGGATAGCGCCAGCATGAGTTTCAACTGAGGCTGCAATTGAGGCTGTAACTGAGACTGTAGCTGATCGCTTCAGCCGGCCGCGAGCCGGGCAG
>DAMABW010000440.1:0-1378 GCA_031999925.1 Massilia sp.
CGCGCACTTCGTTCGGCAGTTTATTGGCCTGCTTCAGCGCGTTCGGCGAGAAGACGTGCGGCACGCCGAACTTGCGCACGGCGATTTCGATTTCCATGCCCGGGTCGTCCAGCTCGCCGAGCACTTCGACGATGCGACCCGTCGGCTGCTGGAAGCGCGCCGGCTGTTCGATCAGTTCCACGCTCACGACCTGGCCGGCTTTGGCCTTGCCCGGGCCGCCGGCAACCAGCACGTCCTGGTTCATGCGCTGGTCTTCCGGTGCGACGATCCAGACGCCGCCTTCGTTCAGCAGGCGGCCGATGATGTGGGTGTTCGCGCGTTCGACGACTTCGACGATCGTGCCTTCCGGACGGCCGCGGCGGTCCGTGCCGACGACCTTGGCCAACACGCGGTCGCCATGCAGTACCTTCTGCATTTCCTTGTCGTTCAGGAAGAGATCGGGACCGGGTTCCTCGGGGATCACGAAGCCGAAGCCGTCGCGGTGGGCGGCGATGCGGCCGGCGATGAAGCCACCGCTGTCGGCCAGCGAATAGATGCCGTCGTCGCCGGCGCTGATCTGGCCGTCGCGCTGCATGGCGTTCAGGCGGCGTCCCAGCACTTCCTGGGCGGCAGGCTTGACCTTCAGGGCACGGGCGAGAGTGGCCGCGTCGAGTGGCGTACCGGCATCGCGGAAGACGCCGAGGATTTCCTCGCGGCTAGGAATAGTATGAGTAGGTTGCTTCAAATCGGTTTCTTGAATTCTTCTATAGTAGCGCCGGAGCGGCCGGCACCATGGTTGGATTGACACCTTGACAGGCGTAGTGTAACGGAGGACCGGGTGATTCGCCTAACGAAGCGTGCTGCGTGGCGCTATATAGAGCGAATTGAAACGCGGGCTGATTAGCCAGGGAAATGGGCCGGCACTTTGGCGGTCATTTCGGTGCGGTCATTTCTGGGTGCTGCGGGGTCCGTTATGCCCTTGCAGGAGAGTCTTTGACTTTTGCAATCCTTCCGCTATAATCTCGGCTCTCTCGCAACGACACATGTTGAAGCGAAAGAAAAAGAAGCAGCAGGATCAGGAAGTTCTACGTAAGACAGCGAAAGTTGATCTAGCGAAAAATAGGAAAGCCTGATATTGTATCAGCTTCAGCAGTAAAGCAGTAAATGAGCAGCAAGTAATACAAATGCCCACGTGGCGGAATTGGTAGACGCGCATGGTTCAGGTCCATGTGCCGCGAGGTGTGGGGGTTCGAGTCCCTCCGTGGGCACCAACTACTGGCAGTACTCCGCAGTTTGTTGTACCGCGATACCATCAAGGTAGCGCAAAAATGAAGTTAGCAGCATCAGTGCCCACGTGGCGGAATTGGTAGACGCGCATGGTTCAGGTCCATGTGCCGCG
>DAMABW010000440.1:1478-4144 GCA_031999925.1 Massilia sp.
CAGTGCCCACGTGGCGGAATTGGTAGACGCGCATGGTTCAGGTCCATGTGCCGCGAGGTGTGGGGGTTCGAGTCCCTCCGTGGGCACCACTCTACCGGAAGTGTAATCCGCAGTAGTCAGCAGTAACGTTGTGTTAGCAGTACCCAGCAGTGCCCACGTGGCGGAATTGGTAGACGCGCATGGTTCAGGTCCATGTGCCGCGAGGTGTGGGGGTTCGAGTCCCTCCGTGGGCACCAAAGGCTTTTCCCGGTTATCCGGTGCAAAACGCCGCAATCCTTATCCAAGGTTTGCGGCGTTTTTCATTTTTCCCTCCCCTTTTATTGTGCCGCTGCCAGGTCATCCAGGATCGGGCAATCCGAACGGCTATCGCCGTGGCAGGACGCCGCCAGCCGCTCGAGCGTGCGCCGCATCGCCTCCATTTCTGCGATCTTGCGGTTCAATTCGCCGATATGTTCGCGGGCCAACGCCCGCACGTCGGCACTTGCACGTCCCTTGTCCTGCCATAACGCCAGTAAATCGCGGATCTGGTCGAGCGAAAAGCCGAGCGCCCGGGCGCGGTGGATGAATTGCAGCACCTGCACGTCCTGCGCCGAATACACGCGATACCCGGCATCGGTGCGGCGCGCGGCGCCAGTCAGGCCGATCGATTCGTAATGGCGGATCATCTTGGCCGATACGCCAGAAGCGCGGGCGGCGTCGCCGATATTCATGTTGTCCATACTTTGTTCTCCCGTCGAGCGAAAAGCATACACCTTCCCATCATGGGAAGCACAAGACGGGATTGCGCCCACCTGCCTGTGCTATGCTCGGCTTCACATGAAAATCTCATCGTTCGTCTGCGGCTGCCTTGTCGCCGCTGTCTGCGCCAGCGCCCTGGCCAAGCCCGCTCCCTGGTTCCAGTGGCGCAGCAAGGCCAACGGTTCGCTGGCCTGTTCGCAAACCCCGCTCGGCCCCGGGTGGGAACGCGCCAC
Source organism: Massilia sp. (assembly GCA_031999925.1). Lineage (GTDB taxonomy): Bacteria > Pseudomonadota > Gammaproteobacteria > Burkholderiales > Burkholderiaceae_D > Telluria. The sequence goes on from DAMABW010000440.1 coordinate 2,450, forward strand.
CGGTCCGTATCGGGACGCCCGTTGCGAAAAGCTCATCGTTGCTAAATAATAGGCTGCTCGTTCTACAAACTGAGCCAGCATGTGTGCCAGCACGTCGTCCGTCGTTCCATACCTATACCGAGGAGACATTGATGTTCACGAGCCCAGAGCAATTCGCCAGCGCCACCAAGACCCTGTTCGACCTGCAGATGCAGACCTTCGACATGCTTGCCAATAAAACCGTCAAAGGCCTCGAACAAGTCGTCGCGCTGAACATGGCGACCGCACGCAATACGATGGACCAGACCCTCGCCGCCAGCCGCGACCTGAGCCAGGCGCGCGACGCCCGCGCCGCCTTCGATGCCCTGTCGGCCCGCATGGCGCCGGGCGCATCCGACAGCGCGGAGTACCGCGAGCAACTGAAAAGCATCATCGACGAGATGCAGAACGAATTCCGGCGCGCGGCCGACGTGCACGTGGCGGAAGCGAAAAGTACGCTGTCGGCGCTGATCTACGACGTCACGCAAAACGTGAAGCCGGGTTCGGAAAACGCGGTCGAGATCATCAAGGCCGCCATCGACAACGCCTTCAAGGGCTACGAGCAGGTGACGCAAGCCACGCGCCAGGCGGTGCAGAATGTGGAAGAGCAGATCGCCAAGGCCTCGTCGCTCGTGAATCCCGGCATGGGCAAGGCCGCACCCGCAAACGACAAGCCGGCCGAGTAAACGCGACAGGGCGGCCCCGCGGCCGCCCTGCAATAATCTTTCATGGAAGCGCCTTCCGTGAAAGATAATTTCATCCCTCCGCGTCCCCTTTCCGTTCGATTCCCAGCAGTTCGTCGACGTGGGACAGTGCCGCCGCATCCTTGACCACCGTCTTGAGCCACACGTGCAGCGGCTGTTCGCCCCAGCTGGCCGCCTTGTCGGCCAGGTAGGCGACCGGGCTGTGCGGCTCGGTCTGGCGGAAGAACTCGGCCACCGCGCGCAACTGGGCCAGGGCCTGGGCGCGGCTTTGCAGCGGCCCGGAGGGCACCGCGCCCGATGCCGCCGGCGGCAGCGCTGCCGACGCTTGCGCGCCCGCCTGCGCCGCCGATGATGGCGTCGCAGTTGCAGCCGCCTTGCCGGCCGCCGGCGCTACGAAATGGATGAGGTTCTGCAACGCCGTCTTCGCATTGCTGAAGCTGGGACCATCGCTCCCGAGCAGGTTGTCGATGGCCGCTTCCATCTCCGCCAGCATCGCCAGGCAGTGCTCGCCATCGCCCAGCAGCTTCTCGGAAAAGGCTTTCGAGGTACGGCTGCGCGCCGTTTCGACATCGGCGATCGCGTCGGCCCCATGGGTGCGCGCAGTTTCGATGTCGCGCATCGAAAAGCCGGCGCCTTCGGTCACCGGGCACTCGGTCACCAACTGCGGCACGCGCGCGGCGACCCAGCTCAGGTTACCGATGCGCTGCTCGAAGCCGTCTTCGTCGGGTAGCGGATACAGGCCGTCCCAGTAACGTTCGCACAGCGCGCCGATCAGCTGCAGGGCGTCGCCCAGGCCGCGCAGGCCGGCGGTCTTGGCATTCGCCTCGGCCAGCCACACCGCCAGCTGCAAGTCCTTGCTGCGCGTCTCGATCAGCGCCGCGCAGCGTTTCGAGACGAACTTCCAGTCGGCTTCCTTCAGCGTGGTGACCCAGGCGCCCTGCTCCAGCGAGGGGTCGTCGGCCTTGCGCGCCTG
>DAMABW010000441.1:0-4132 GCA_031999925.1 Massilia sp.
GGGGTGAACAGGAAGTCGGCGGCGCCGCGCTGGTAAGCCTTCAGGCGGTCGATCTCGTCGGCCAGGAAGGCGGTCACGAAAATGATCGGGATGTCGGCCGAGCGCGCGCGCTGGTGGATCGCCTCGGCGGTCTCGAAGCCGTCCATCCCCGGCATGTTGACGTCGAGGATGATGACCGCGAAGTCGTGCAGCAGCACCTGGCGCAGCGCATCCTGGCCGGAGCGCGCCGAGAGCACCATGTAGCCGGTGTCGTCGGCCCATTGGTCGAGCAGGCTGGTCAGGGCCAGCAGGCTGGCGGCGTCGTCGTTGACGACCAAGATCTTCGGTTTGTCGGTGGTGAACACGTCGTTCCTGCTGCGTTTGTTGGGGCGAAAGGCGTTGGCTCTGCCGGTTAACAAGATACCAGTTCAAAGGATAGCAGAGCGAAACCGCTTTCTAATGGTAAACACAAGGCTGAGCGGCGTGGAATGATAGCACGGCAATTTGCCATGTTCGCAGGCAATCGTGCGCGCTTTTGCGCCATGCATGACAGCGGTCTTGCGCGCTTCATGTACGGCACCGCACATACGCTTTTCGAGGGCTATGCGATAGTCGAAGCGTGTCCAGTTCAACCGTGTCAATGGAGGACAGGCGCGCTCACTTGAAAGGACAAAATATGAATATCAATACCATCGTCAATGAAGAGTTCCATGGCAAATCCTTCCGTGAACTCGTGGATTGCCCGCTGACCGCGCTGTGCGGCATCGGTCCGAACCAGGCCAAGGCCCTGGAAGACGCGTTCGGCGTCACGACCATCGGCCAACTGGCCGGCCTGAAGGTGGTCGCGCATGCCGTGGCCATCGAAATGATGGCCGGTGTGGAAACCCAGCCGCAGGGCGACGCGGCCAAGGAAACCCTGCTCGACGACGCCGTCGAGATGACCTTCCCGGCCAGCGACCCGATCTCGGTCGATGCCGGCATCACCCGCATCGAAGTGGCGCCGGACAAGGTCGATGCCAGCCGCGACCACCAGAGTGCGACCGCGATCGCCGCGCACAACGAGCAGGCCGTCGGCGCAACCTGCGTCGGTACGAAGGACAAGGAACCCGGCAGCGCCTGATCCGGTAGTCACACCGTTCCAGGCCACGGCGCCTTGGGGCCCGCATCGCGCGGACCTCAAGGCGCCGTTGTCGTTTGTGAGGTCGTGAACGTGGAACCGGTAGGGTGGGCGCTCCGTGCCCACGCGTGGCGCTCGATCACTGTTAGCTGTCGGGCCATACAAAGCTGACACGATTCACACTTCACGCGTGGGCACAGAGGCGCCCACCCTACGGTGCAACGACCCTGGCCGTGAAGAGCAGCACCGACCAATCGGACAAATAAAAACGGCGCCGGGCTGGTGGGCCGGCGCCGTGGAAGGCGGGAGTCCGCGCGGGGCGGCTGGCGGGGCTTCAGCGGTGCTGAGCCAGCTCAGCCACCTGCTTTGGGGGCGTTTTCGCGGCCACCTGGCGCGCCCCTCCAGCGGTCGAGCAGAAACGGTTCTTGCCGGCGCGCTTGGCTTCGTACAGCGCATAGTCGGCAATGCTGATCAGGGCGTCCACCGATTCGGCGTCGTCCGGATAGATGCTGATGCCGATCGAGGTCGACAGGCGCAGCGTCAGATCGTTGATGAAATAGGGCTCGGACAGCGCCTCGACCAGCTTGGCGGCCGGCCCCTGGGCGTCGGCCAGGCTGTGGATGTCGCCCAGCACCACCATGAATTCGTCGCCGCCCAGGCGCGCCACCGTGTCTTCCTTGCGCGAGGTGGACAGCAGGCGCTGCGACACCATCTTCAGGATGTCGTCGCCGTAGGCATGGCCGTAGGTGTCGTTGATCGCCTTGAAGCCGTCGAGGTCCAGGTACATGATCGCCGCCTTCGCGTGGCTGCGGTTGGCATGCTGGAGCGCGGTTTCGATGCGGTCTTCCAGCAGGCGCCGGTTCGGCAGGCCGGTGAGGGCGTCGTGCAGGGCGAGTTCCTGCTGGGCCTTGGAATACTGGGCCAGCTCTTTATAGAGCAGGCGCACTTCCAGCATGTTGTGGATGCGCTTGTGCACCTCCAGCAAATCGAAAGGCTTGCTGATGAAGTCGCGCGCGCCCGCTTCCAGGGCCGCGATCTTGAAACTCGGCTGCGCCGTGAGGGCCAGCACCGGCAAATAGCCGCCTTTTTCGATTTCCTTCAGGCTTTTCATGACCTGGAAACCGTTCAGGCCCGGCATCTGCAGGTCCAGCAGGATCAGGTCGTAGTTATGCTCGCGGTGCAGCGGGCACACCTGTTCAGGCTCCATCGTCGAGCTGACATCGGTGTAGCCCTCCTCGGACAATATCTCTTCCATCAGCTCGATATTGTCGGGCGAATCGTCTACGACCAAAATCTTGGCGTTCAAAATGTCTTGTCTGCTCGGCATGCTTCTCTCGTCGAAATAGGTACTGGAAGGACACAAATTTCACTAAGGAATCCGACTTTCCCATCTAGGTTAGTCTAGCAAAAGCACTAAAATTTCTTGTAGGACAGCGCCGCGTGCGCGGGTAGGATCATCACAATTTCGATCTGCCTGCCGGCGGACGCACCAATGATGCCACGGCAGCGATCAGTTCGCTTGGTTCCACTGGTTTGGAAATATGCGAATTGAAGCCCGCTTCGAGCGCGCGCAGGCGATCTTCGGAGCGGGCAAAGGCGGTGAGGGCGATCGCCGGCGTCAGGCCGCCGCGGTCGCGCCCGAGGCCGCGTACCCAGGACAGCAGCTCGAAACCGTCGACCTCGGGCATGCCCAGGTCGCTGATCAACAGGTCGGGCGCGTCGGCGCGCAAGGCCTCGAAGGCTTCGCGCGCGCTCGCTTCGATGCGCACCGTCGCGTGGCAATCGGTGAGGATGCGGGCGATCAGTTCGCGCGCGTCGCGGTCGTCGTCGACCACCAGCACCGAGGTGCCGGTCAGGTCGAGCAGGGTCAGTTCAGGCGTCGCCGGCGCCGGGGCGCCGATCAGGCCGGAACGGCTGCGCCGCGCCGGCGCCGCGGCCTTGGCCAGCGGCAGCTCGATCGAGAAGCTCGATCCCAGGCCTTCGCCCGGGCTTTCGGCGCGCACCGTGCCGCCGTGCTGCTCGATCAGGTGCTTGACGATCGACAGGCCCAGCCCCAAACCGCCATGACGGCGCGTCATCGAGGCGTCGGCCTGGCGGAAGCGCTCGAACACGTGGGTGATGAATTCCGGTTTGATGCCGGCGCCGGTGTCGCGCACCGTGATCAGGACCGAACCGTCGCGCTGGGCCAGTTCGACGATCACCTGGCCGTCGCGCGGGGTGAACTTGATGGCGTTCGACAGCAGATTCCACACCACCTGCTGCAGGCGCGCCGGGTCGCCGGCGATCATGCCGGGATTGGCGTCGTAGCGCTTTTCCAGGCGGATGTTCTTGGCGTCGGCCGCCGGACGCACGGTCTCGATGGCGGCGTCGAGGAAGCTGCTCGGGGCCAGGGTCTGGATATCCAGCAGCACCTTGCCCGAGGTGATGCGGCTCATGTCGAGCAGGTCCTCGATCAATTGCGCCTGCGAGCGGGCGTTGCGTTCGATCGTCTGCAGGCCGCGCTGGCGGTCGGCTTCGTCCTTGCCGCCGCGGCGCAGTACCTGGGCCCAGCCGAGGATGGCGGACAAGGGCGTGCGCAATTCGTGCGACAGAGTGGCCAGGAACTCGTCCTTCATCTGGCTCGAACGCTCGGCCTCGGCGCGCGCTTCGCGCTCGCTTTCCAGCAGCACCTTGCGTTCCTCGGCGGCTTGCTGGGCCGCTTCGTACAGGCGGGTATTGTCGAGCGCCACCGCGGCTTGGGCCGCGATGCCGCGCACGATGCGCTCGGTGCGCTCGGTGAATACGCCCGGCTCGGGGTGGCCGAAGAACATGGTGCCGATCGCTTCGCCGCTGGCGGCCGTCACCGGCACCGACAGATAGCTCTTCACGACCGGCTGGCCCGACAGCATGCCGAATTGCGGCGCCGGCTTGTCGTGGCCGTCGCCGCTGATGTCGCTCGAACGAATCAGGCCGGCGCCACGGAAGCCGGCGCCGAACAGGGCGGTCGCGTGCGGCTCCCCGAAACTCTGGAATTCGTTGGCGGTGCCGCCGGACAGG
>DAMABW010000442.1:0-4130 GCA_031999925.1 Massilia sp.
AACGCTGACGCCCCCACCTGCACCGCCCAGAACCGCATCTTCCTACAAACCGAACAATTACACTTCACCGTCCCCGTCGCCGCCAGATCGAACGCCGCCTCATACCGCACCGCCCCGCAATGACAACTCCCCCGATACGTCTTCATCCCCGCCGCCCAAGTTCAAGAAGAAAACAACAACTCTAGCACCGCCCAGTCGCCCCGCACGGCTAGCGCATTGCGGCGTACAATGTCCGCTCCGTCCAGTATCCGCACACGCACCGCATCCATGCTGAAAGTCGACCTGCACTGCCATTCCAACGTTTCCGACGGCGTCCTCGCGCCGGCCGCCGTGGCCGCCTACGCGCGCAAGGGCGGGGTCGACGCCTGGGCCCTGACCGACCACGACGAAGTCGGCGGCATCAAGGCGGCGCGGGCCAAGGCGAACGAACTCGGCATGCGCTTCGTCCCGGGCGTCGAGATCTCGGTTACCTGGGCCAACAAGACCGTGCACCTGGTCGGCCTGCATGTGAACGAAGACAACCCCGAGCTGCTGGCCGGCCTGGCCGCCACGCGCCAGGGCCGCGACGCGCGCGGACGCGAGATCGCCGCCCAACTGGAAGCGGCCGGCATCCCCAACGCCTACGAAGGCGCCCTGAAATACGTCGGCAACCCCGACCTGCTGTCGCGCACCCACTTCGCGCGCTACATCGTCGAAACCGGCCGCTGCAACAGCACGCCCGAGGTCTTCCGCAAATACCTCAGCGAAGGCAAGCCGGGCTACGTGCCGCACCGCTGGGCCGCGCTCGACCAGGCCATGGGCTGGATCAAGAGCGCCGGCGGCATCCCCGTGATCGCCCACCCGGGCCGCTACCGCTTCGACGACACGGCCGAAGGCGTGCTGTTCGACGAATTCCGCCAGTTGGGCGGCAACGCGATCGAAGTCGTCACCGGCAGCCACACGCCCGACCAGTACGCGGTGTATGCCGAAGTCGCACGCCGCTACGGCTTCCTTGCCTCGCGCGGCACCGACTTCCACGCCCCCGGCGAAGCGCGCGTCGAATTCGACGCCTTGCCGCCGCTCCCAGGCAATGTCACCCCGGTCTGGCACGATTGGTTCTGAAGCCTTAAGCCCCCCATAAGCCCCCGCTCTTGAATTTTCAAAGACAGAGCCCTATCTTGGCAGCCTGTCAATGTCATTCTGCCGGGAGGCTTGTTCCATGAAGCGCATCGTTCTGTTCCTCGCCACCAACCTCGCGGTTGTGCTGGTGCTCACCGTTGTCCTCAACCTGCTGGGTGTGGGCCGCGCGGTGACCGCCGAGGGCATCAATGTCGGCGCCCTGGCTGTCTTCTCGCTGGTGGTCGGTTTCACCGGCTCCATCATCTCCCTGCTGCTGAGTAAGCCAATGGCCAAGTGGTCGACCGGCGCGCGCGTCATCGCGCAGCCGCAGAATTCCACCGAGCAGTGGCTGGTGAATACCGTGCGCAAGCTGTCCGAGCGCGCAGGCATCGGCATGCCGGAAGTGGCGGTCTACGATGGGGAGCCGAACGCCTTTGCCACCGGCGCCTTCAAGAATTCGGCATTGGTCGCCGTCTCCACCGGCCTGCTGCAAGGCATGACCCAGGACGAAGTCGAGGCCGTGCTCGGCCACGAGGTGGCCCACATCGCGAACGGCGACATGGTCACGCTGACCCTGATCCAGGGCGTGGTCAACACCTTCGTCGTGTTCCTGGCGCGCGTGGTCGGCTTCTTCGTCGACAAGGTCCTGCTGCGCGGTAACGACGACCGTGGCCCCGGCATCGGCTACATGGTGACCGTGTTCGTCTGCGAAATCGTGTTCGGCCTGGTGGCCTCGATCATCGTCGCCTGGTTCTCGCGCCAACGCGAATTCCGCGCCGATGCGGGCTCGGCTAAACTCCTGGGCAGCACGGTGCCGATGCAGCATGCGCTGGCGCGCCTGGGCGGGCTGCAGCCGGGCGCCTTGCCGTCGTCGCTGAACGCCTCGGGCATTTCGGGCGGCGGTGGCGGCTGGGGCGCGCTGTTCTCGACCCACCCGCCGATGGAAGAGCGCATTGCCGCGCTCCAGGCTATCCGTTAATCACACAGGAAACCGATGAGCCAATTTTTCCAGATCCATCCCCAGAACCCGCAAGCGCGCCTGATCAAGCAGGCGGCGCAGATCATCCGCTCGGGCGGCGTGGTGGCGCTGCCGACCGACTCGGCGTATGCGCTGGTGTGCCAGCTCGACGACAAGGGCGCGGTCGAGAAACTGCGCCGCGTGCGCGGCATCGACGACAAGCACCACCTGACCCTGCTGTGCCGCGATTTGTCGGAAATCGCCCAGTACGCGCGCATCGACAACAGCCAGTACCGGCTGCTGAAAGCCACCACGCCGGGGCCGTACACGGTGATCCTGGAAGCGACGAAAGAGGTGCCGCGCCGCCTGTCGCACCCGTCGCGCAAGACCATCGGCCTGCGCGTGCCGGAAAACCTGATCACGCTGGCGCTGCTGGAAGAACTCGGCGAGCCGCTGATCGGCACCACGCTGCAGTTGCCGGGCGACGACCACATGCTGTCCGATCCGGACGAGGTGCGCGAGCGCCTGGAAAAACAGATCGACCTGGTCATCGACGGCGGCGCCGGCACCCTGGAAGCGACCACCATCGTCGACCTCACCGGCCCCGAACCCGTGCTGCTGCGCGAGGGCAGGGGCGACCCCGCCGCCTTCGGCCTGTAAGCAGCCGTTTGCAAGACCACTGCGCACGATCCCGCGGCAAGCGGCCTTTCCGGCTGCTTGCCTTTTGTCACGTCCGGCTCTGTTAGAATCGCTTCCCTATGGATGAAATCATACGCACTATCGCGGTCTTCGCGCTGCCCGTCCTGTTTGCCATTACGATGCATGCGGCGGCCCAGGGCTACGCCGCCCGCTACTTTGGCGACAACAGCGCCTATGCCGCAGGCCGCGTGACGGTCAACCCGCTGGTGCACATCGACCCGATCGGCACCATCGTCGTCCCGGTCGTACTGTATCTGTTCACGGGCTTCGCGTTCGGTTGGTCGAAGCCGGTGCCGATCGATTTTTCGCGGATGCGCAATCCGAAGCGCGACATGGCCTGGGTGTCGCTGGCCGGTCCGCTCGCCAACCTGGCGATGGCGCTGTTCTGGCTGATCCTCGGCATGCTGCTGGTTGCAACCAGCGTCAGCGAAGAGTTTCCGCACAAGGTGGCCGAAGCCGGCATCTTCGTGAACCTGCTGCTATTCGCCTTCAGCCTGTTCCCGTTGCCGCCGCTCGACGGCGGACGCATCGTCATCAGTCTGTTGCCGCACCGCCTGGCGTATCAGTACGCGAAGATCGAGCCCTACGGCTTCTTCATCATGCTGGCCCTCATCTATTTCAAGGTGCTGAGCTTCTGGGTGCTGCCGGTGATGTGGCTGGGGAACGTGGCGGTCAACCTGATTGCCTCGCCGCTGGGCTTGCTGCTGGGCTGACATGAACGCTCACGCCGCTTCGCTTTCCCTGCCGTCCTCCTGGGTCAGCCGCTTTGCCCACCTGGTGCCGCCCGGCGAAGTGCTCGACCTGGCCTGCGGCAGCGGCCGCCACGCGCGCCTGTTCGCCGGCCTCGGCCACCCGGTGCTGGCGGTCGACCGCGACCCGCAGGCGCTGGCTTTGGCCGCCGGTCCCGGCATCGTCACCCTCGAACACGACCTGGAAGTCGACGGCGCCGCCTGGCCCTTCGCGGCGGGCCGCTTTGCCGGCATCGTCGTCACCAACTACCTGCACCGGCCATTGATGGCCCAGCTGATGGCCAGCCTGGCGCCGAACGGTGTCCTGCTCTACGAAACCTTTGCGCTCGGTAACGAGCTCTTCGGCAAACCCGCGAATCCGGCCTTCCTGCTGCGCCCTGGCGAACTGCTGGAACATGCCGCCGGCGGTGGCCTGCGGGTGCTGGCGTTCGAGGACGGCATTACGGAACAGCCGAAGCCGGCGCGGGTCCAGCGCCTGTGCGCAGCGGGGCAGGGCGTGGTGCAAACCGAGGTAAAGCTCGACCATTTATCTGGCGGTTAATGAACCATAGCACCGGGCTATCCGCTACAATCAGATTTTTATTTTCCAGCACGTACCAGAAATTATGATCAAGGGCAGCATAGTA
>DAMABW010000443.1:0-4121 GCA_031999925.1 Massilia sp.
TTCTTGCCCTTGCCGGCCGACTCGATCACGTCCGGATAAATCGTGCCCTGCGCCAGCCATTTCGCGTTGGTCAGCTTGCCGGCTTCCACCTGGAACACTTCGACGAATTCGCGGCCGATGATCTTGCGTTTCTGTTCGGGGTCGGTCACGCCGGCCAGGTGGCCCATGAACTGGTCTTCGGCGTCGATGCGCAGCACCTTGACGCCGAGGTTCTTCGAGAACATGTCCATGACCATCTTGCCCTCGTCCTTGCGCAGCAGGCCGTGGTCGACGAACACGCAGGTCAGCTGGTCGCCGATGGCGCGGTGGATCAGGGCCGCAGCCACGCTGGAGTCGACGCCGCCAGAGAGACCCAGGATGACTTCATCGCTGCCGACCTGGGCGCGGATCTTCTCGACGGCTTCGCCGATGTAATCCGGCATGTTCCAGTCGGATTTGCAGCCGCAGATCTCGTGCACGAAGCGGCCGATGATGGCTTCGCCTTGCGTGGTGTGGGTGACTTCCGGGTGGAACTGCAGCGCGTAGAAGCGGCGCTCTTCGTCGGCCATGGCGGCCACCGGGCAGCTGTCGGTCGAGCCCATCAGCTTGAAGCCTTCCGGCATTTCCAGGACCTTGTCGCCGTGGCTCATCCAGACGCGCAGCATGCCGTGGCCTTCGCTGGTGACGAAGTCGTTGATGCCGTTCAGCAGTTTGGTGTGTCCGCGGGCGCGCACTTCGGCGTAGCCGAATTCGCGTACTTTACCGTTTTCGACCTTGCCGCCGAGCTGGGCGGCCATGGTTTGCATGCCGTAGCAGATGCCGAGCACCGGGACGCCGAGTTCGAACACGGCTTGCGGGGCGCGCGGGGAGTCGCCTTCCAGGGTCGAGTTGTGGCTGCCCGAGAGGATGACGCCGGAGGCGCCGTAGTTGCGCACGAAGTCGTCGCCGATGTCGTAGGGGAAGACTTCGGAGAAGACGCCGGCGTCGCGGACGCGGCGGGCGATCAGTTGGGTGACCTGGGAGCCGAAGTCGAGGATGAGGATTTTGGAGTGCATTGAGGCCAATTTAGATAGTGAATTCGGGGTGGGTGGTCGTCGTGATGTCGCGGTTGTTCGGATGGTGAGACCGCGTGGGCACAGGTGCCCACCCTACAAAGGCGGCTGAGCGCGGGCTAATACTAAAAGCGGCCGTTATCGGCCGCTTTCTGGATTATTCCGAACGGTAGTTCGGCGCTTCCTTGGTGATCTGGACATCGTGGACGTGCGATTCGCGCATGCCGGCCGAGGTGATCTCGACGAATTCGGCGCGCTCGCGCAGTTCGTCGATCGTCGCGCAGCCGCAGTAGCCCATCGACTGGCGCACGCCGCCGACCAGCTGGTAGATGATCGCCAGCACGCTGCCCTTGTAGGCGACGCGGCCTTCGATGCCTTCCGGGACGAATTTCTCGGCCTTGGCCGAAGCGTCCTGGAAGTAGCGGTCGGCCGAGCCTTCGGCCATCGCGCCCAGCGAACCCATGCCGCGGTAGGACTTGTAGCTGCGGCCCTGGTACAGGATCACTTCGCCCGGGGCTTCTTCGGTACCGGCGAACATCGAGCCCATCATGACGGTCGAGGCGCCTGCTGCCAGGGCTTTCGAGACGTCGCCCGAGAAGCGGATGCCGCCGTCGGCGATGCAGGGCACGCCGGTGCCTTCGAGGGCTTCGGCCACGTTCGAGATCGCGGTGATCTGCGGCACGCCGACGCCGGCGACGATACGGGTGGTGCAGATCGAGCCTGGGCCGATGCCGACTTTCACCGCATCCGCGCCGGCCTCGACCAGTGCTTTCGCTGCGGCCGCGGTGGCGATGTTGCCGCCGATGACGTCCACGTGCGGGTAGCGGGTCTTGATGGTTTTCACGGCGTCGAGGATGCCTTGCGAGTGGCCGTGGGCGGTGTCGACCACCAGCACGTCCACGCCGGCGGCGACCAGCAGCTCCACGCGTTCGCGGTCCTTCTCGCCCACGCCGACAGCGGCGCCGACCAGCAGCTTGCCCTGCGCATCCTTCGATGCGAACGGGTGCTCGTGCGACTTCAGGATGTCCTTCACGGTGATCAGGCCGCGCAGCTCGAAGTCGTCGTTGACGACCAGCACTCGCTCGAGGCGGTGCTTGTTCATCAGGCGCTTGGCTTCTTCGGTGTCCGCTTCCTCGTTCACATACACGAGTTTTTCGCGCGGGGTCATCTTGGTGCGGGTTTCCGCGTCCAGGTCTTCCTCGAAACGCAAGTCGCGGTTGGTGATGATGCCGACCACCTGCTTGCCTTCGACGACAGGGAAGCCGCTAAAGCCATGCTGGTGTTGCAGGGCGATGACGTCGCGGATCTTCATCGTCGGCGGGACGGCGATCGGGTCGCGCAGCACGCCGGCCTCGAAACGTTTTACACGGGCGACTTCACGGGCCTGGTCGGCCGGGCGCAGGTTCTTGTGGATAATGCCGATGCCGCCTTCCTGGGCCATCGCAATGGCCAGGCGCGCCTCGGTCACGGTGTCCATCGCCGCGGACAGCAGCGGGATGTTCAGCGTAATGTTCCGGGTCAGCTTGGTACGGAGGGAAGTGTCAGCCGGAAGAACATTGGAGTAGGCCGGGACGAGCAGCACATCATCGAACGTGAGTGCTTTTTGGAGTAGACGCATAGCATTTTCCTATAGGCGCAAAAGCGAATTATACAGAAACCTGTGGTTCGCGGCGCACGGACCCTCGAAATAATGGTAACCCAGCCTTATCCGCGATTGACAGCCTGGGTGAATCATGGCGAAATCTCGAATAGTTACGTAAGGAAATATTCGATGCCGCTCGTTGCAATGTCATTCGCTTCACACTCTACTGCTCCCCTGCTGCGCCGTGTCGCCGCCCTCGCCTTGCTCTTCGCCGCCGGCCTGGCCCAGGCGCAGTTCGTGTGGGTCGACCCGAAAGGCGTGCGCCATTACTCGGACCAGCCGCCGCCGCCCGGCACGCCACCCGCGCGCATCCTGAAGGCGCCGGGTTTGCCGGCGGCTGCCACGCCGCCTGCGCCCACGTCCCGGCCGGCCGCCGCGCCGAATTTCAGCATCAGCACGCTCGACGGCCCGGTGGCGATCCCACCGGCGCAGGCAGCGGCCGCAGCGGGAACCACCGCGCCGGCCGCCGCCAAGGGGGCGCCGAAAGCACCGCAGACCCTGGCCGAGAAGGAAGCCGATTTCCGCAAGCGCCTGAAGGAAGGCCAGGAGGCCGAACAGAAGGCACAGCAGCAGGCGCGTACCGATGTCCAGAAAGCTGAACACTGTGCCGAGGTGCGCAAGGCCAAGCAAATGTACGACTCGGGCATCCGCATTTCCGATATCGGTCCGGACGGCCGGAAGCGCTACCTGAGCGATGCGGAACGCGCCGAGCGCAGCGCCCGTGCTGGCGCCATGGCGACGGAGTGCCGCTAAACGTTAAATTCGACCGTCGGATTTCCTTACAGTCGGGCGGCATGAAATAAATAGTTCCACAAGTAACATTTTGTTTCAATTCATATAATTCTTTGAGGCACTACTTCGCCGGCTCGGACGCCGGCTATACCAACGTCATCACCCTGCTGGTGAACGGCATCGAAACGGGGATCGTCGGCCTGAACAACCATACCTCGACCTATGGGCAGATGCTGAACTTCGGCGCGGTGCATGCCGGCGACCGCCTGGTGTTCAAGCTCATCAACATCACCCCGGGCACGATCGGTCCCTTCTACTCCGATAATTCGATGAACGAAGGCGGCTACAACCATATCTTCTCGGCGCAGTACGAAGGCGATGCGCTGATTCCGAAGGGGATCTTCGTCGGTTTCGAAGACCTGCCGCAAGGCGGCGACTTCGACTACAACGATGAGCGCTTCGTGTTCGTGAACGTGGCCGATGTGACCGATGTGCCGGAACCGGCGTCGATTGCCTTGCTGATGGCGGGCGTGGCCGGCCTCGTGGCAAGCCGCACAACCCGGCGCGGCGCCTAACCGCGCATGCTGCTGCGCCCGGCAAGGGGCAGCGGCGCACTCACCACGCGGTTGCGGCCACCGGCCTTGGCCGCGTACAGCGCCTTGTCGGCGATCACCATCAGTCCGTCGATGTCCTCGCCTTCTTCCAGGATCGCCACG
>DAMABW010000444.1:0-3306 GCA_031999925.1 Massilia sp.
TCGCCATGAAAAAACCCCAAAAGTTGGTGTCCAACTTTTGGGGTTCAGTTCAATCCGGCCGTTTTTTTTGTTGCGGCCGCGCTTCGGTCGCTTATGCGGCCAGGGTTTTTTTCCTTCCCCTAAAGTGTGGGCTGGAAACATCCTTACAATGCTCAGCATTATTCACGCTGGAGCGCTATGGTGAGGAACGCTGTTTTTGCTGGCTCTTTTGCTTGCCGCTTGCTCGGCGCCGCCGCCATGCTTGGCGCCGCTACCGTTGCCGCCGCACCGACCCCGGACCGCGCGGGCGGCAAGGACCATCCCCTGGTGTCGCGCTATGAAGGCTCGATCCTGTACGACTACGGCGTGAACGCGCTGGCGCCGGCCCAGGTGGTCGAGCGCGACAAGACGGGTCCCGTGCTGCGCTCGGTCGAAGGACGGCTGAACAACCGCCTCTACTGGGGACCGAAAGACACGGCCGCGCTGGCGATTTTCCGCAACTACCAGCAGGCACTCCAGGCAGCCGGATTCGAAACCTTGTTCAGCTGCGAAACCCCCGAATGCGAGAAGCTGCGCGTCCAGAGAATGGTCGGCACCTTCCCGCGTGACGCCAAGTGGGTGAAGGGCGATCCGCTGGTAAATATCTTCAATAGCGGAAACCAGGGCGATTTCCATTACATCAGCGCGCGCAAGCAGGCCGGTCCGGGCTATACCTATGTCCAGGTTGCCCTGTCCGCCCCCTCCGGCAGCGGCGACAGGGCAGGCCGCGTACGCCAGTTCATCCAGATCGTCGAGCCGGCCCAGGCCGAGATGGGCAAGGTCACGGTCGACGCCAAAGCCATCGGCACCGGCCTGCAGCGCGACGGCAAGATCGCCCTGTATGGCGTGAACTTCGACACCAACAAGGCGGTGCTGCGCGCCGATTCCGAGGCGCAGCTGCAAAGCATGGCCGATGCCCTGAAGGCCCAGCCGGGCATGAAGGTCCTGATCGTCGGCCACACCGACAACCAGGGCGACATCGACGCCAACCTGGCGCTGTCGCAGAAGCGCGCCCAGGCCGTGGTGGCGGCACTCAGCGGCAAGTACGGGATTCCGGCCAGCCAGCTGAGTGCGCGCGGCGTGTCCAGCTTCGCGCCGGTGTCGACCAACGCCAGCGACGAAGGGCGCGCCAGGAACCGGCGTGTCGAGATGGTGGTGCGCTGACCGCAACGCGAGGAGAAACGCATGAAACACATCCTGACCGGCATCGCCATCGGCCTCGGGTTCGCCGGCACCGCCCTGGCCGCCGATACCCGCTACCTGCCGCCGCCGGGCCTGTACCAGGTCGACATCGTCAGCAACCACGCCACCCACGGCGCCGGCGGCACGTCGAAGCGCCATCGTACCTACGACGGACCGAGCGGGGCGGTGCACATGGAGTTCGAGCATGCCAACGGCATGCGCAGCAGCCACACCCTGGCCGGTACCGGCCCGAACCAGACCTGCATCGAGCCGGTCAAGCCGGGCGGCTTGCCGAAAAGGCTGATGATCGACGGCTGCACCGCCACCAGGGGTGTCGTGACGAACGGCGAAATGAACGCGGTCCACACCTGCCCGTGGGGCAGCATGAAGATCAATCTGCGCCAGGTCGACGCCAAAACCTGGCAAACCACCGTCCAGCAGGTCAAGACCGGCAACGGCGACGCGGGGAAGGGTGCATTCGTCGATCCGTTGCGGATGCCAATGGAACACATGCTCAAGCATGGCAATGCCGAGGAAAAGGCCGAGGCCAGGCGCCACTTCGCCGAGATGAAGGAATTCAAGGAACAGATGAAGAATGCGCCGCAGCCGGAGCCGCTGCCCGCGGGCGCGGCGGGTAGCGTCAGGGAACAGCAATCGGTCATGCGCCTGACCCGCATCGGCGACTGCAAGGGTTGAACGGCGGAGCCAGGGGTGAACCCAATGAAAGGAAATCAATGAACCGGACCCGGCATTCCTTTTGCGCCATGGCGCTGGCATTGACCGCGAACGCGGCGCCGGCAGCCGATACGCGCTACCTGCCGCCCGCCGGCCTGTACCAGGTCGACATCGTCGGCGGCATCAAGATCCAGTCGCCCACGCATACCCTGGAAAGGCACGATACCTACGAGGGCAAAAGCGGCAGCATCAGCAGCGAGTACAAACGCGACGGCGGCAGCCCGGCAAAGAACGTGATCCCGGGCACCGGACCACACCGCACCTGCATCGGGCCGACCGCGCCCGGCGCCTTGCCGAAGGGCTTGGCCATCGATGGATGCAAGGCCACCAAGGGCCAGGTCGTCGACGGCGAGATGGTGGCGCTGCACACCTGCCCGTGGGGAAGCATGAAGATCCACCTGCGCCAGGTCGATGCGAAGACCTGGCAGACATCGGTCGAGCGTGTACAGAATGGCAATGTGGAAGCCGGTACCGCGCGCAATGAGCAGAAGACGGTCATGCGTCTGACCCGCGTGGGCGACTGCAAGGGCTGACCGGCAGGCCGCCTGCGGCTGCAAACAGGAAGCGGGACCGTTCAAACCAGAAAAACGAATCGTATGCACAACACACACCGCATTCATCCGACGCTACCGCGCCGCCCGGCGCATTTCTCGCGTACCGGCAGGGTCTTGCTGCTGGCCGCCGCGCTGTCGCTGGCGATACCTGTCGCCGCCGCCGACAAGACGATGCGCGACATCCCGGGCGCGAAGGACAGTCCGCTGCTGTCGCGCTACGAAGGCTCGGTGCTGAGCGCGGCCGGCGACGATCCGCTTGGCTTCACGCGCCTGGTGGACGTCGAGGGCGGTAAGCCGGTGCTGCGCCAGGTGGAGGGGCGCATCACCAACCGCTTCTATGTCGCGCCGAAAGGCACGGGCGCGCTCGACGTGTTCCGCAATTACCGGCAGGCGCTGGAAGCGGCCGGTTTCCAGGTGACCTATGCCTGCGAGGAGCTCCAGTGCAGGAAGGACAGGACCCAGCGGCTGGTGGCGGACCTGCCCAGGGAAGCACGCGGCATCGGTGCCGACGTCATGGCCAGGAGCATGTTCAACAATGGCGACCAGCCGGGCTTCAACCTGATCAGCGCGCGCAAGGCCGGAAGCAATGGCGACATCCGGGTGCAGGTCGCGATGTCGGTCGATTCCGGCTCGGGCGCCACCGCCGGCCGTGTGCAGCAACTGTTGCAGGTGGTGGAGCCTGCAACCGCCCAGGCCGGCAAGGTCACGGTGGACGCCAGGGCCATCGGCGACACGCTCAGGCGCGACGGCAAGATCGCCCTGTACGGCGTGCATTTCGATACCAGCAAGGCGGTGCTGAAACCCGACTCGGACGGCC
>DAMABW010000444.1:3316-4116 GCA_031999925.1 Massilia sp.
ACACCGACAATCAGGGCGACTTCGAGAACAACCTGGCCCTGTCGCAGCGGCGTGCCCAGGCAGTGGCGCAAGCCTTGAGCACGCGCTTCGGCATCGACGCCAGCCGCATGACGGCGCGCGGCGTCGGCAACCTGGCGCCGGTGGCGACCAATGCCGACGAGGCCGGACGCGCACGCAACCGCCGCGTCGAGCTGGTACTGCGCTGATTCGCACTAACAGCACCAGCTTGTTCCGGGTATCGTCACCGACGATGCCGTCCAGCGCCAGCCGGCGCTGTGCAGCCTGCGCTGTACAACCCGACTCTATGGCCGCGCGCTGCCCGGCTCGCGCTTCAGGATGAAGCTGTCGTTGTGTTCGACCGGTTTGCCGTCCCGCAGGGCCGGAACGAAGCGGCAGCCGCCGAACGCTTGCAGCAGGGCGCCGTCGTACTCCGGATAGGCGCTGGCCCGGGCCACGCGCAGGTCGCGCAGGTCGCCATTCGGATCCACGGTGAACTGCAGCGTGAGCTCGAGCGGCGCGTCGCCTGCGACCACGGCCGCCGGGTAGTCGGGCAGGGTGCAGGAGTCGCCGATGCGGCGCGCCTGCATGAAGGTATGCAGCCCGGCGGGGCCCCGCTGCTCCTGCTGCTGGGCCGGCGCCTTGGGCAGGTCGATCAGCTTGCCGTTCACATGCAGCTTGTCGCCGCGAATTTCGATGGTCGACACCAGGACGTCGTTTTCCAGGCGGGCGTAGCCATTCCCGAGCACCTTGCCGACCAGGGCGTCGGTCAGGTTCTCGGCCGAAGGTCCAGGGGCGCCGCC
>DAMABW010000445.1:0-4083 GCA_031999925.1 Massilia sp.
CACCAGAAGCCAGGTCTTGGAACCCAGGAATTCCATCGCCTCGAGCGGACTGGTTTCGGCCATGATGCCGAGGTGGTGGGTCGAGATGCCCTGGCCGTAGTAGGTATATAGATAGAGTTCGGTCGGCAGCGCCAGGAAGGCCGGCAGCAGCAGCGGATGGAACCAGGCGGGGCGCTTGAACAAGGCCCAGGCCGCGATCCAGGCGATGACTTCGACGCCCAGTACCTGGAGCGGACGCGTGACCGGCAAGCCCAGCAGCAGCGGATAGAAGGGCATCGCCGACAGCAGCGCATACGTCAGCACGAGGTAGACGGTGGCCGGAGGCAGGGAGAAACGCAACGGCAAACGCACGGGCAAACGCATGGGTCGGGAACGGCAGAGGAAAGTCGGCTATTATCCGATCTTTATCGCCGGAAAAGCTATTCCTGCCGTGCAAGGCGCTTCCACGGGGCATCGGCACTTGTGTCAGGACTACCACAAACCCGCCCGTTTACTGGCCATTTCGGCCAGGCTTCCCCCGCGCTGCCAGTAAACCGGTTGACCACATTTTGCGAGAAGTCTATACTCGCGAGTTCTCGATTTATTCTGGCAATCGTATACGCTCTCGCAGCCGCTCCTTTCGTGAGTGGCTTTCGTCGCCTCCGCTGTCAGTCTTGAACGGGACTAGGTTTCAGTCCCCGGGCCACGTTTGTCTGGCTCGGGTCATCAACTGTAGTACTTTGTTGGATTAGGAACGATGCCAACCATCAATCAACTGATTCGCAAGCCGCGCGTTGCTGCGGTTGTGAAGAGCAAGTCGCCGGCACTTGAAAACTGCCCGCAAAAGCGCGGTGTTTGCACCCGTGTGTACACCACGACCCCGAAGAAGCCTAACTCGGCTCTGCGTAAAGTCGCAAAAGTTCGCCTGACCAACGGTTTCGAAGTCATTTCGTACATCGGCGGTGAAGGCCACAACCTGCAAGAGCACAGCGTTGTCCTCTGCGCGGCGGCCGCGTAAAGGACTTGCCAGGTGTGCGTTACCACATGGTCCGCGGCGCACTGGATACCCAGGGCGTGAAAGACCGTAAGCAAGCTCGCTCGAAGTACGGTGCAAAGCGCGCTAAAGCTGGCGCCAAGAAGTAATCTGCGGCCCTGTCATCGACAGGTCACATTGAAAAGTTAAGTTGAGCCGGCCGGAAGGCCGAGTAAGTGAAAGATCATGAGGGTCTTTCGCGAGTGCTGAAAAAGCACTCAACTGAAGATAGGAAGGAATTGAAATGCCACGTCGTCGTGAAGTACCCAAGCGCGATATCCTGCCGGATCCAAAATTCGGTAACACCGATGTCGCCAAGTTCGTCAACGTCCTGATGCTGTCCGGTAAGAAATCGGTCGCTGAAAACATCATCTACGGTGCGTTCGAATACATCCAGTCGAAATCGGGCAAGGACCCGCTGGAAGTGTTCGCAGCCGCGATCAACAACGCCAAGCCAATGGTGGAAGTGAAGTCCCGCCGCGTCGGCGGCGCCAACTACCAGGTGCCAGTTGAAGTTCGTCCGGTTCGTCGTATGGCGCTGTCCATGCGTTGGTTGCGCGAAGCCGCAAACAAGCGCAGCGAAAAATCCATGC
This sequence comes from Massilia sp., assembly GCA_031999925.1. Lineage (GTDB taxonomy): Bacteria > Pseudomonadota > Gammaproteobacteria > Burkholderiales > Burkholderiaceae_D > Telluria. The sequence goes on from DAMABW010000445.1 coordinate 1,606, forward strand.
CACAACGCCTGGGTGGTGAACTGATGGAAGCCGCGGAAATGCGCGGCGGCGCGATGAAGCGCCGTGACGAAGTCCACCGCATGGCAGAAGCGAACAAGGCGTTCTCGCACTTCCGCTTCTAAAAAATATGGCTGGGTTCCCTTGGGGCTTGGCCGTGCAGTATCTGTTGTTCAGGCCGGGCGCGTTTTGATCTCAAAATGTTGCCCGGTTTTGTCCATTCAAAGATTTAGGAAAAATTATGGCACGCACTACCCCCATTGAGCGCTACCGCAACATCGGTATCTCCGCTCACATCGACGCCGGCAAGACGACCACCACCGAGCGCATCCTGTTCTACACGGGTGTGAACCACAAGATCGGTGAAGTGCACGACGGCGCCGCTACCATGGACTGGATGGAGCAGGAGCAGGAACGCGGCATTACCATTACCTCGGCAGCGACGACCTGCTTCTGGAAAGGTATGGCCAACAACTTCGAGCCACACCGCTTCAACATCATCGATACCCCGGGCCACGTCGACTTCACCATCGAAGTGGAACGTTCGATGCGCGTCCTGGACGGCGCCTGCATGGTTTACTGCGCAGTCGGCGGCGTGCAGCCACAGTCGGAAACCGTGTGGCGTCAGGCTAACAAGTACAAAGTCCCGCGTCTGGCATTCGTCAACAAGATGGACCGTACTGGTGCGAACTTCTTCAAGGTGTACGAGCAGATGCGCGCTCGCCTGAAGGCCAACCCGATTCCTCTGCAGATCCCGATCGGCGCCGAAGACAACTTCAAGGGCGTGGTCGACCTGGTCAAGATGAAGGCGATCCTCTGGGACGACGCTTCGCAGGGCATGAAGTTCGACTACGTCGACGTGCCGGCCGAGCTGGTCGATCAGGCCAACGAATGGCGCGAAAAGCTGGTCGAAACCGCCGCTGAAGCGTCGGAAGACCTGATGAACAAGTACCTGGAAGAAGGCGAACTGTCGGAAGCCGACATCAAGAAGGCACTGCGCGAGCGTACCATCGCGGGCGAAATCGTCCCGATGATGTGCGGCACCGCCTTCAAGAACAAGGGCGTTCAGGCAATGCTGGATGCGGTCATCGAATACCTGCCATCGCCAGTGGACATCCCACCGGTCGGCGGTACCGACGAAGACGACCAGCCGGTCACCCGTAAGGCCGACGACAGCGAGAAATTCGCTGCGCTGGCATTCAAGATCATGACCGACCCGTTCGTCGGCCAGCTGATCTTCTTCCGCGTGTACTCGGGCGTCATCAATTCGGGCGACACCGTCTACAACCCGATCAAGGGCAAGAAGGAACGCGTCGGCCGTATTCTGCAGATGCACGCGAACCAGCGCGAAGAAATCAAGGAAGTCCGTGCAGGCGACATCGCTGCTGCTGTCGGCCTGAAAGAAGCGACCACCGGCGAAACCCTGTGCGATCCTTCGGCACCGATCATCCTGGAAAAGATGGTCTTCCCTGAGCCTGTCATCCAGCAGGCAGTCGAGCCGAAAACCAAGGCCGACCAGGAAAAAATGGGCCTGGCACTGAACCGCCTGGCACAGGAAGATCCGTCGTTCCGCGTGCGTACCGACGAAGAATCGGGCCAGACCATCATCGGTGGTATGGGCGAGCTGCACCTGGAAATTATCGTCGACCGCATGAAGCGTGAATTCAACGTCGAAGCGACCGTCGGCAAGCCACAGGTTGCCTACCGCGAAACCATCCGCAAGGCAGTCACCGATGTCGAAGGCAAGTTCGTCAAGCAGTCGGGCGGCCGCGGCCAGTACGGTCACGCAGTCCTGACCATCGAACCGCAAGAGCCAGGCAAGGGCTTCGAGTTCGTCGACGCCATCAAGGGCGGTGTGATTCCTCGCGAATACATCCCTGCGGTGGAAAAGGGTGTGCGCGAAACCCTGACCAACGGTGTCCTGGCTGGCTACCCAGTCGTGGACGTCAAGGTCACCGTCACCTTCGGTTCGTACCACGACGTCGACTCGAACGAGAACGCGTTCCGTATGGCCGGTTCGATGGCATTCAAGGACGGCTGCCGTAAAGCATCGCCAGTCATCCTCGAGCCGATGATGGCCGTGGAAGTGGAAACGCCGGAAGACTACGCCGGTTCCGTGATGGGCGACCTGTCGTCGCGTCGCGGCATGGTGCAGGGCATGGACGAAATCCCAGGCGGCGGCGGCAAGATCATCAAAGCCGAAGTGCCTCTGTCGGAAATGTTTGGTTACTCGACCTCGCTGCGTTCGGCGACCCAGGGCCGTGCAACCTACACGATGGAATTCAAGCACTACTCGGAAGCGCCGAAGCACGTCATCGACGCGATCGTGACTGCCAAGTCGAAGTAATTAGCAGTATCTGCCGTGGCGGGTGTCCGCCACGGCTACAATAACAAACACAGTAAATCGTTCTTTTAAAGGAAGATCAAAATGGCAAAAGGTAAATTCGAACGGACCAAGCCGCACGTCAACGTCGGCACCAT
>DAMABW010000446.1:0-3226 GCA_031999925.1 Massilia sp.
CAGCGCGTCCCGCAGTTCGCCACCTCGACCCAGTACTTCAGCGGCGCCGAGCAGGACGCGCTGGACCGCCAACTGACCCCGCAAACGCCGGCCCAGCGCAAGAAGATGATCGCGCTGGCCAGGCAGGGCATCGCGCGCCTGGACAAATGGATGGCCGGCCCGCTCGACGAGACCCAGCGCATCTCGGCCGCGGTGATGCGCTGGTCGCTGTCGAACACGGTCGCCAACGAGCCGTTCGAGGACCACGGTTTCGTGTTCCAGCAATTCAGCGGCGCCCAGGTCAGCCTGGTCAACTTCATGACGCAAACCCACCCGATGCGCCGCGCGTCGGACGTCGACAGTTACCTGGCGCGCCTGGAGCAGGTCGGCACCCGCATGGACGAAGCCCTGGCCCGCGCCAAGTCGGCCACGGCCAAGAAAATGATCCCGCCGCGTTTCATCCTCGAGCGCGCCCGGTACCAGGTCGACACCTTCCTGAAGCCGGCCGCCGCCCAGAACGTGCTGGTCACCTCGCTCGAACAGCGCACCGCGTCGCTGAAAGACCTGTCGCCGGAAGCGCGCAGCGCCGCCGTCGCCCGTGCGACGAAGATCGTCGAGGACAAGATCCGTCCCGCCTACGCGCGCGTGCAGGCTTTCATGGCCGAACTGCATCCGAAGACGAACGACACCGCCGGCATCTCGCGCCTGCCGAACGGCCTGGCGGCCTACAACCGCGCCCTGGCCAACTACACCAGCACGAATTTGACGGCCGAGCAGATCCACGCCATCGGCCTGCGCGAAGTGGCGCGCATCGAAGGCGAGATGGACAAGCACCTGCGCGCGCTTGGTTTCGCCGACGGCAGCATCGAGGAGCGCATGAAGGCGCTCGACGCCACCTTCCAGCCGAAGGGCGAGGAAGACCCGCGTCCGGCCATCCTGGCCAAGTATGCCGAGATGGTGAAGGACGCCGAGCGCCGCAGCGAGTCGCTGTTCAACCTGAAGCCGCGCGCACCGGTCGAAGTGCGCCGCGAGCCGCCGCTGACCGAAGCCTCGGCCGCCGCCCACTACAGTTTGCCGGCGCCGGACGGCAGCCGTCCGGGCGTGTTCTGGGTGCCGCTGCGCGGACCGACCTTCGGCATGATCCGCATGCGCAGCCTGTCCTACCACGAGGCGGTGCCGGGCCACCACTTCCAGCTGGCGATCCAGCAGGAACTGGAAGGCATCCCGAAATTCCGCAGCCAGCGCATCTTCAGCGGCGGCAGCGCGCACAGCGAAGGCTGGGCGCTGTACACCGAGCGGCTGGCGGTGGAGCAAGGCTGGTATGAAGGCGACGTGCCGGGGCTGCTCGGCGCGCTGGGGTCGGAACTGTTCCGCGCACGGCGCCTGGTGGTCGATACCGGCCTGCATACCAAGAATTGGACACGCCAGCAGGCGGTCGACTACGGCATCAATGTCGAAGAGGTCGACCGTTACGTGGCGTGGCCGGGGCAGGCGACCGCCTACATGATCGGCATGCTGCGCATCGTCGAACTGCGCGACAAGGCCAAGGCGGAGCTGGGCGCGAAGTTCTCGCTGCCGGCTTTCCACGACATGGTGCTGAGCGCCGGGTCGGTGCCGCTGGATGTGCTGGGGCAGTTGGTGGATGGGTGGATCGCCAAGGAGAAGGCCAAGGCATAATCAGCCGGTAGGGTGGGTTCTCGAACCCACCACAACCACGCGTGCGCATTCGCACCACCGGTCACAGCTGGTGGGTTCGAGAACCCACCCTACGAAACTGCGGCATAATTCCTGCACCACCGTTTTCAAGGAGACGCACCATGGAAACCCAGGAATTGCACCGCGGACGCCTGATCGACCACCTGCAACTGGTGGTGCGCGACCTGCCCGCCTCGAAACGCTTCTACACCGCCGTCTTCGAGGTGCTGGGCATCCCGCTGGGCGGCGAGGGCATTGATTACTTCTGGGCCGACGAGCTGTTCATCTCCACGCCTGCCAGCGATGCCGCGCAGGGCGAGCTCACCGGCCGCCACCATCTCGCCTTCCAGGCCGCCGACCGCGCCATGGTCGACGCCTTCCACCAGGCCGCGCTGCAAGCCGGCGGCAAGGACAACGGCGCCCCCGGCGAGCGCGCCAAGTACCACCCCGGCTACTACGGCGCCTTCGTCCTCGACCCCGACGGCAACAACATCGAGGCGGTGTTCCACGGCGCCGCGACCAAGAGCGCGCCGTCGGTGAAGGTCACGTTCTAAGGGGCGTCACGCCATCGGCGTACACTGCTCGGTCCCGGCCGCGATCGCCCGCAGGCGCGCCGGTTCGAGCAGCGTCACCTCGCGCTTGTCGACCGCGATCCAGCCCTGCTTCTTGAAGCGCGACAGCAACCGGCTGACGCTCTCGATGGTCAGCCCAAGATAATTCCCGATATCCTCGCGCGACATGCGCAGCGCAAAGCTGGTCGACGAATAGCCGCGCGCCGCATAGCGCGCCGACAAATTCACCAGGAACACCGCGAAGCGCTGCTCGGCGCGCATGTTCCCGAGCAGGAGCATCACGTTCTGCTCGCGCGTGATTTCCTGGCTCATGATGCGGTGGAAGTGGCGCAGCAGGGCCGGCACTTCGCCGAACAGTTCTTCCAGGCGCGAGAACGGAATCTCGCATACCTCGCTGTCTTCCAGCGCAACGGCGTCGCAATGGTGGCGGTCACCGCTGATCGCATCCATGCCCAGCAACTCGCCGGCCATCTGGAAGCCGGTGATCTGCTGCTCACCGGCCGCGTTGATCTGGTAAGTCTTGAAGTGGCCGAAGCGCACCGCGTACAGGCTGCGGAAAGGCTCGCCCATCGCATACAGGCGCTCGTCCTTTTCGAGACGGCGGCGGCGGCCGATGATCTTGTCGAGGCGGTCGATGTCCGCGTTTTCCAGGCCCATCGGCAGGCACAGCTGGTGCATGCTGCAGGCGCTGCAGCTGGCCTTCAGCGCGCCGATGCTGATCGGGGCGGAAGCGGCGGGAGAGATGTCCTGGGTCATTGGGCTGGGAAATGGGATGGCAGTCAATACCGGGATTATAGTCCCGGTCGTTTTCCCAACCCAGCCTTTCGGTCCACGCTGTGTTGCGGAAAGGTTCGATGAATGCCTGCAAAAGCCCGGCGACACCGGCCTTGACGCCGCCGGTTTTGTAGCCAGGACGGCAATTGTGCGCACCGTCCACCATGCTAGATTCTGGACACCCTCGTCTCAAGGAGCATGCATGT
>DAMABW010000446.1:3236-4081 GCA_031999925.1 Massilia sp.
GGCACGCATCCAGTTCGCTTTCACGATGTCCTTCCACATCCTGTTCCCGGCCGTGACCATCGGTCTTGCCAGCTACCTGGCCGTGCTGGAACTGTCGTGGCTGCGCACCAGGCGCCAGGTGTATGTCGACCTGTACCATTTCTGGCTAAAGATTTTCGCCGTCATGTTCGGCATGGGCGTGGTGTCGGGCATCGTCATGGCCTACCAGATCGGCACCAACTGGAGCTATATGTCCGAATTCGCCGGCAGCATCATGGGGCCGGTGCTGGCCTACGAAGTGCTGACCGCCTTTTTCCTCGAAGCCGGCTTCCTCGGCGTGATGCTGTTCGGCTGGAACCGCGTCGGCCCGCAACTGCACTTCGTCGCCACCGCCATGGTCGCCGTCGGCACCCTGATCTCGGCCACCTGGATCCTGGCCGCCAACAGCTGGATGCAAACGCCCCAAGGCTATGCCATCGAAGGCAACCGCATGGTGCCCGCCGACTGGCTGGCCATCATCTTCAACCCGTCCTTCCCGTTCCGCCTGATGCACATGGTGGTTGCCGCCTACCTCACCACGGCGCTGATCGTCGGCGCGGTCGGCGCCTGGCAACTGCTGCGGCGGCGCGACAACCCGGCGGTGCGCAAGATGCTGTCGATGGCGATGTGGATGCTCCTGATCGTCGCTCCCATCCAGGCCGTGATCGGCGACTTCCACGGTTTGAACACGGCTGAACACCAGCCGGCCAAGCTGGCGGCGATGGAGGGGCATTGGGAAAACACGCCGGGCGAGGCGGTCGGCCTGACACTGTTCGGGATTCCCGATATGGAAGCCGAGACCACCCGCTTCGCGCTCGAGGTGCCGC
>DAMABW010000447.1:0-4072 GCA_031999925.1 Massilia sp.
TGCATTCATGTTCGTCATGGCGTTCTCCTGGTTCGTTCTCAGCGCGCCATCAGCACGGGCAGCGCCGCTTCCTGTAACACGGTCCTGCTGGCGCCCCCGAGCACGAGTTCCTGGAAGCGTGAATGGCCGAAGCAGCCCATCACGACCAAATCGCATCCCTGTTCGGTGGCAAGGTCGAGGATCGCCCTCCCGGTGTCGTGGCCTGGATCGCGCATGGCGCGCCCGGCGCGAACCGCATGGCGGCCGAGGAAAGCGAGCGCGTCGTCCAGGTCCGCCGCGTTGACCGATTCGTTTGGAAAGGCGCGGGTGAACAAGGCTACGCTGACATGGGTTGCGCGCTGGAGCAGGGGTACGGCGGCGGCCATCGTTACTGATGCCTCGCGGCTGCCGTTCCAGCACAGCAGCACCCGGCGCGGACACTCCGGCACAGCGCCCGCGCGCGGCACCACCAGCACGGGACGCCCCGCATTGATCACGACGTAATCGGGCATGCGCGATGCGCTCGGCAGGTAGCCCAGGCTCTCGTCGGGATCGTCCTGGCTGAGGACCACCAGGTCGGCGAAGCGCGCCAGCAGTGCCAGGGCCTCGGGCGCCTGGTCGCTGATCAGGCGCGACTCGTGCGATACGCCGCGGCGCCGGGCGATGTCCTCGAAGACGTCGAGCGCGCGCCGCGCCGTCTGCACAAGCGGGTCGACGTAGCTGGCGAGCAGCGTACCCGGGATGGGGTCGCAGCCGTTGGGAAAGACGGCGCGCGGGATGCCCGTCATGGCGGCGCCGACGAGGTGGGCGCCGTGCTCGGCGCAGATGGCGGCGGCCAGTTCGATGCGTGCCGGAGCATGGCGCGACAGGTCTGCATGGACGAGGACGGTCTTAAATCGCATGGCAGTCTTCACCTTCAGGTGGCGGAATGGAAGCACCGGCACCAGGTTGCGGGCCAGTGCGGCAGCCGTGTGTCTGGCTGGCCCACTCTGCGCTCCCTGGTAGCCGACTCCAATGATCTGGATCAAATTTTTCGGGTTGATTGCAAGCACTTTGCCCAAAGCACTGGACAAGGACCCCAGTTCGTGATTACCGCTCAGTGCGCCATAAGCACGGGGACGGTCATGGATTCCAGGACCGTGCGCGTGACGCCGCCGAGCAGCAGTTCGCTCAAGTGGGCCCTGCCGTAGGCGCCCATCACCAGCATGTCCGCGGCCTGGTCGGCTAGCAGAGACAGCAGAGGTTCGCCCCCTGATAGGCCCGGGGACTCGCCCAGCAGGGCCGCCTCGATTCCATGCCGTTTCAGGTAGGGAAGCAGGTCCGGATCCGCCGCCGGCTCGTCCGCGGGACGGAAGGCGGCGACCGTGACCCGTTCGGCCCGGCGCAGGAAGGGCAGCGCCGCACTCAGGGCGCGGGCTGCCTGAACGCTGCCGTTCCAGGCGACCAGGATGCGCTTGCCGATCACGGTCTGCCGCTGAATGTAGGGGACGACGAGCACGGGGCGGGGACAAGCGAGCAGGACGTGCGCCGCCAAGTCGCCTCCCGGCGGCGGCGACGGCTTGCCGGGCTCCTGCTGTCCGAGCACGAGCAGGTCGGCGTAGAGACCGCACAATGCAAGACCGGCGCCGGTCTCGTCGTCAACAAGCCGCCGTTCGTACGAACGCACCCCGGCACCGGCGGCCTGCCGCTCGAATGCATCGAGCGCTGCGTCGGCCCGGGCGAACAGCATTTCCATGTGAGGCGCAAGCACGGTGCGCGCAAGGTCGGCGGCGCCTTCGCGGTAATAGTAGCGCGACACCCCGGTCAGGGCGACCCCGACCAGGTGGGCGTCATGTTGCAGCGCCAATTGCGCCGCCAGCGCGATGCGCGTGGCCGCGTGGGCGGACTCGTCGACGTGAACGAGGATGGTCTTGCAGTTCATGTTTTTCTCCGTGTGGATGACGTTTTTGCCCGTGCCGTGCCCCGGCCATGCCGCTGGGCCAGCTTGATCAGGTCGAAGGGCAGGACGGCGAGCACGCCGATGATCACGGCCGCCAGTGCATGGTGCGGCGTGGGTGCGGCGAAGCGGAATAGCCCCGCCAAGGGTTCGATGTAGAGCACGGCGGCAAGCGCGGCCAGCGCCGCGCCCGCGACCACCCAGGCAATCCGGTTCGGCAGGCGCATCGATTCGAACACGGTCAGCAACTGCGAGCGATTGCCGAAAATGAGGCCGACGTTGGCCGACACCAGCGCCGCAAAGGCGAAAGCGCGCGCCTGCGCCGCCGGCAGTTCACCCAGCGCCCAGGCATACGCGGCGAGCACCGTCGCGAGCACGACCAGGCCTTGTGCCAGGGCCAGGACCAGCGTCCGGCGGTCGATCAGCGGGGCGTCGCGCCGGCGAGGCGGGCGGCGCATCAGCCCCGGTTCCTCCGCCTCGTTCTCGAACGCCAGGGCGCAGGCCGGGTCGATCACCAGTTCGAGGAACACGATGTGGACCGGATACAGGACGACAGGCCACCCCAGCATTACCGGCAGCAGCGCCAGGCCGGCAGTGGGCACATGGACGGCCACGATGTAGACCATCGCCTTGCGCATGTTGGTGTAGATGTGGCGGCCCAGGCGAACGGCGCGCACGATCGAAGCGAAATGGTCGTCGGTCAGCACCAGGTCTGCCGCTTCGCGCGCCACGTCGGTGCCGCGCCGGCCCATGGCGATGCCGACATGCGCCGCCTGCAGGGCAGGGGCGTCGTTGACGCCATCGCCGGTCATGCCGACGATCTCGCCGGCGCGCTGCAGCGCGCGCACGATACGCAGTTTCTGGTCGGGCGCGATGCGCGCGCAGATGTCGGTGTGCGCGAGACGCTGTGCGAGCGCCTCCTCGCCGATGGCGGCGATCTGCGTCCCGGTTAGCGGCTCGGCCCCGGCCAGGCCGGCCTGCTGGCCGATGTTGAGCGCAGTCGCCGGATAGTCGCCGGTGATCATCATGACGCGCATGCCCGCCGCGCGGCACTCGCCGACGGCTTCCGCGACGCCCGCCCGCAGCGGATCGGCGAAGCCGACCAGTCCGAGCGGAACGAAATCGAAGTCGTGCACTGCGTCCGGCCAGCACGGGTTATCGTGCGCAGCCTGGGCGACCGCCAGAACGCGCAGTCCGCGCGCCGCCATTGCGTCGGCCGCCGCCAACAACGGGACGGACTCGGCCCCCGGTAGGTGGCACAGCTCGGCAATGGCTTCGGGGGCGCCCTTGGCCGCCACCATCGCACCTTGTCCGGCGCCGGCGTGCCAGCCGTGCGCGACCGCGCGTAGCGCCGCGCTCATGCCGTATTCGCGGGCCAGGGTCCAGTCCTCGCGCCCGCCGCCAAGTGCGTTCGGGAATTCGGCGCCAAGGCGGTGCAGGGCCTGGTCCATCGGCTCGAAACCGTCGGCCCGGCTGGCAAGCGTGCCGACGTCGAGCAGGGCTGCGATCGCATCCGGCAATGCCTGGACGGAGGGGGCGCCGGCCTGCCACTCCCGGCCGCCGGCGTACAGCGCCGCCACGCTCATCCGGTTCTCGGTGAGCGTGCCGGTCTTGTCGACGCAGAGCACGGTCGTGGCGCCGAGCGTTTCGATCGCGGCTAGGTTGCGCGTCAGGACGTTGGCGCGCGCCAGCCGCGAGGCGCCAAGCGCCGGAAACAGGGCCAGCACGACCGCGAATTCTTCCGGCAGCATGGCCAGCGCCAGCGCCAGCCCGGCCAGCAGCGCCTGCAGCAGGGAGCCGCCCTGGGCCAGGTAGTATGCGACCAGCAGCAGGCTCACGGCGCCACCAGCCACACCAAAACGGGCAATGACGGACGCCATCTGCCGCTGCAGCGGCGAGCGTTCCGGAGCCAGGGCCGCGAGCGACTGGCCGATGCCGCCGATGGCGCTCGCGGCGCCGGTGGCGGTCACCTGCACGATGCCGTGGCCGCGCACCACCAGCGTTCCGGAGAAGAGGGCGGCAGGGTCGTCCGCACCAGCGCGGACGGCATGACCGGAGACTACCTGGGCCGGGCTTTTCGGTACCGGCACCGATTCGCCCGTCAGCAGCGACTCGTCGGCCTGGACGTCCTGGCCGTCCACCAGCACACCATCGGCG
>DAMABW010000448.1:0-4068 GCA_031999925.1 Massilia sp.
GAGACGCCGATCGAGCCGGTGGCGCCCAGGATGGTAATGCGTTGCATGTGATATTCCTTACAGCCGGTTCCGGGGAGCCATGCCTTGAAAGTTAACCCTTACAGCCGGGCGCCGATCAATGCCGCCAGCGGCAATACGGGAACCAGGGCGTCGATCCGGTCGAGCACGCCGCCGTGGCCAGGCAGCAGGTTGCTGCTGTCCTTCATGCCGGCGCGGCGCTTGAGCTGGGATTCGAACAGATCGCCGACGATGCTGGCGGCCACGATCAGCACCAGGATGGCCCAGGTGGCGGGCCAGCCGAGGCTGGCCTGGACGCGCACCGGGAAGGTATTTGCCAGGCCCGGGCCGCCAAAGGCGATGACCAGGGTGGCGATGACCAGCACGGCGATGCCGCCGCCGATCGCGCCTTCCCAGGATTTGCCCGGCGAGATCGACGGCGCCAGCTTGCGCTTGCCGAAGGCCTTGCCGGAGAAGTAGGCGAAGATGTCGGCGGCCCAGACGATGGCCAGCACCGACAGCAGGTAGAGCGGCGAGTACGCGAACATCTCGACGATGGCGGCGAAGCAGCCGACCACGGACACGGCGTAGACCACGCTGAACAGGGTATTGTTCCGGGAATCGAGCGGCGGCAGGCCGGTTTTCAGGGTCGGCGTGAAGAACAGGACCCACAGCAGCACCGAGATCGCGTACCAGAACACCGGGTTCGGCTGGTTCGGACCGAAAAAGGCGTAGGCAAAGGCCAGGGTCCAGAACACGGCCACGACCGCCGCCTGGCTTGATTTCGGATTGAACAGGCGGAAGCATTCCCAGATCGCGGCGCCGAAGAACACGGTCGCCACCACCGCGAAGGCTGTGTAGTTGTTGAAATACAGGACCGGCAGCAGGACTGCCAGCAGCACGAGCGCGGTGATGATCCGGGTTTTCAGCATCAGTTTTTATTCGCCACTTGTTCGCCGGTACGGCCGAAGCGCCGTTCGCGGCTCTGGTAAGACGCGATCGCCGCGTCCAGGGAATCGGCCGAAAAGTCGGGCCAGTAGGTGTCGGTGAAGTACAGCTCGGAGTACGCCAGTTGCCACAGCAGGAAGTTGCTGATGCGCTCCTCCCCGCCCGTGCGGATGAACAAATCCGGCTCGGGCGCGTAGGCCATGGCCAGGTGCGGCGCCAGCATCTCCTCGGTGTACTCGGTCACGCCCGGGTTGCCCGCCACCATCTTGCTGGTGGCCTGCATGATGTCCCAGCGTCCGCCGTAGTTGGCGCACACGGTGACGGTCAGGCGTTTGTTGCCGGCGGTCTTGCGCTCGGCATTCGCGATCATCTCCTGCAATTTGGCGTCGAAGCGCGACAGGTCGCCCACGACTTTCAGGCGGATGTCGTTGGCGTGCATCTTCGCCACTTCGCGCTCGAGCGCGGTGACGAACAGGCGCATCAGCAAGGACACTTCCTCGACCGGACGGCGCCAGTTTTCCGACGAAAACGCAAACAGCGTGAGGTACTCGACACCGCGCAGCACGCAGGCTTCCACCACGCCGCGCACGGCTTCGACGCCCTTGACGTGGCCGGCCACGCGCGGCAGCAGGCGCTTGGTCGCCCAGCGGCCATTGCCGTCCATGATGATCGCGACGTGGCGCGGCACGGCCGGCACGTCGGGCACTGCAGTCGTCGAACTCTTGAAGATCATAAATCCATTGCCATCACGGCGATACGAGATTAAAGCGAAGCGCCCGGCCGGACAAAAAAATGCGGCCGGGCCAAAGGCCGGGCCGGCTTGTTTTGTCCGGCCCTCCCCCGTTTTCTTACACGGTCAGGACTTCTTTCTCTTTCTCGGCAACCAGCTTGTCGATGTCGGCAACGAACTTGTCGGTCAGCTTCTGGATTTCGTCCGATGCGCGGCGCTCGTCGTCTTCCGAAGCGGTCTTGTCCTTGACCATTTTCTTCAACTGTTCATTGGCATCGCGGCGGATGTTACGCACGGCGATCTTCGCGTCTTCGGCTTCCGACTTGCACAGCTTGACCATTTCCTTGCGGCGCTCTTCGGTCAGCGGCGGGGTCGGCACGCGGACCATGTCGCCCATCGTCGAGGGGTTCAGGCCGAGGTCGGCGTCGCGGATCGCCTTTTCGATGGTGCTCAGCATCTTTTTTTCGTAAGGCTGGACGGCGATGGTGCGCGCGTCGGCCAGGGTCAGGTTGGCCACGCCGGTAAGCGGCGTTGGCGAACCATAGTAGTCGACCATCACGTGGTCGAGGATGCCGGTGTGGGCGCGGCCGGTACGCACCTTGGCCAGGTCGGCGCGCAAGGTTTCGATCGACTTCGTCATGCGCTCTTGCGCGTTCTTCTTCACGTCAGCTAAGGACATGCTGCTCTCCTGTTCTTGGGTAATTCAGAGTTAAATCAAACGTGTACCAGTGTACCTTCGTCTTCGCCCATGATCACGCGCTTGAGGGCGCCGGGCTTGACGATGGAAAACACCTTGATCGGCAGCTTCTGGTCGCGGCACAGGGCAAACGCGGTCGCGTCCATCACCTGCAAGTGCTTGGCGATCGCTTCGTCGAAGGTAATCGACTCATAGCGCGTCGCATGCGGATCTTTCTTAGGATCGGCAGTATATACGCCATCGACCTTGGTTGCCTTCAAAACAATCTCGGCCGAGATTTCCGAGCCGCGCAGGGCTGCCGCGGTGTCGGTGGTGAAGAAGGGGTTGCCGGTGCCGGCGGCAAAGACGACGACCTTGCCCTCTTCCAGGTATTGCAGGGCTTTCGGGCGCACGTAAGGCTCGACCACCTGCTCGATGCCGATCGCCGACATGACGCGTGCGGTGATGCCGACATGGCGCATGGCGTCGGCCAGGGCCAGGGCGTTCATGACGGTGGCCAGCATGCCCATGTAGTCGGCGGTGGCGCGGTCCATGCCCTGGGCGCCCGGGGCGACGCCACGGAAGATGTTGCCGCCGCCAATCACGACCGCCAACTCGACGCCCAGCTTGGCCACTTCCGCCACATCGGCCACCATGCGGTCGATGGTGGCGCGGTTGATGCCGAAGGGGTCGTCGCCCATCAGCGCTTCGCCAGACAGCTTAAGGAGGACTCGTTGGTAGGCTGGTTTTGTCATGATGAGGCGCTCTCCTGTAGTGTTTGGTTCGAATTCGGTTCCGGCCGCAGGCTCGTGGCTTGCGGCTTCATCTGCAAATGTACAGATGGCGGTGAAACTGGCGCGCACGCTGCCTCGCCGGAGAGGCCAGGGATGCTTGCCGCGGCGGGGTGGACCGGGCCGCCCCGCCCCCGTCGATAAACCGACGGATCAAAAAAACGGGCCTTGCGGCCCGCTTTTCATTACTGCTTGTTGGCAGCCATCTGGGCCGCGACTTCTGCTGCGAAGTCGTCGACCTTCTTCTCGATGCCTTCGCCAACGACGTACATGGTGAAGCCCTTGACGGTCGTGTTGGTGGCCTTCAGCATCTGCTCGATCGACTGCTTGTCGTTCTTCACGAATGCCTGGTTCAGCAGCGACACTTCTTTCAGGTACTTCTGAACCGAACCTTCCAGGCGCTTGGCCAGGATTTCCGGCGATTGGGCCGGCTTGCCTTCGGCAGCGGCTTTCTCGGCGTCTTCCTGTGCTTTCAGCTGGGCGACCGAACGCTCTTTCTCGATCATTTCAGCAGGCACTTGCTCAGCCGACAGAGCGACTGGCTTCATCGCGGCGATGTGCATCGCGACATCCTTGCCGACCTGGTCGTCGCCGCCTTCGAACTCGACCACGACACCGATACGGGTGCCGTGCAGGTACGATGCCAGCTTGCCGGTGGTGTCGAAGCGCTGGAAGCGGCGCACGGTCATATTTTCACCGATTTTACCGATCAGTGCCGAACGCAGTGCGTCGAAGGTCTGGCCGCCGGCGTCGAGTTGCGACAGGGCTTCCACGTCGGCCGGGTTCTGCTCGGCGACCAGCTTGGCTGCCAGGTTGGCCATGGCCAGGAATTCGTCGTTCTTGGCGACGAAGTCGGTTTCGCTGTTGATTTCAACCAGCGCGCCGATGTTGCCGGCGATGTAGGTGGCGATGACGCCTTCGGCGGT
>DAMABW010000449.1:0-4062 GCA_031999925.1 Massilia sp.
ATCGCGAACTCGCCGCCGACCAGGCGCCCCAACTGGTCGCTGTCGCGCAACTGGCGCTTGCACAAACCGGCCACGTGGCGCAGCACGACGTCGCCGGCCGGGTGGCCATAGCCATCGTTCACGCGCTTGAAGCCGTCGAGGTCGAGCACCACCAGCGCGGTCGGCTGGCCGGGGCGGCGCGCCAAGGCCATCCACGGCGCCAGCGCCGCGAAGAAACCGCGCCGGTTCGGCACGTCGGTCACGGTGTCGACGGTTTCCAGGCGCGCCAGTTCGGCCTGCAGGCGCTCGCGCGCCAGCAGCAGCCAGCCGAAGCCGCCCACCAGCATCAGCAAATACAGGGCCGCACTGGAAAGCTGGCGCAGCAGTTCGTTCGAGAGCCAGCGCCAGCCGTCGGGCATGACCAGCACCAGCAGGCCGCGTGCGGCGACCACCAGCGCCAGCAGCGCGATGACGACGGCCAATACCCGCTGCAGCATGGTGATGCCGCGCCAGCCGCTGGCCAGCGCAGCGGCGCCCAGCAGATAAAAGCCGCCCAGCAGCAGCAAGGCGGCCAGGTTGCGCAAACCGATGTCGTCGATCAGGTAGCAGACCAGGAACACCACGATCGCGACGATCGCCAGCGGCACGGTCGCGCGGCGCCAGCGCGGCCGCTGCGCCGCTTCCCACAGCGCGCCGCTTTCCAGGGCCACGCCGCCGATCAAGAGCGCCCAGCCGGCCGGCAAGGCCAGCGGCTCCGGCACGACGCGGGCGCCGCCTAACGCCAGCAGCACCCAGGCCGCCGCCTGCACCTGTTTCGACAGGCCCCAACTGGCAAAGGCCGATGCGCGCGCGGCGCCGTAGTCGAAGAAGAACAGCAGGCTGCACAGGGCCAGGTTGCCGAGTGCCAGGACCAGCACCATGGTGGTCGAATCAAGGGTCATCATGGGTCAGAATTCGTGTTCGACGTTGTCGGTGCCGTCGCCGACGCGGCTGGCCCAGGCGCGCGCCCAGCAGCTGCGGTCGTGCTCGCTCGGGGCCTCGTGCCAGAACACGATCAGCGTGCCCTTGTGGTCGTGCAACTGGGTCAGCTTGTCGACGAAGCCGGGGTTGTTTTCGGCGTCCGCCAGCGCCATCGCGTAACCGTAGACGCGGTTCAGCCGCTCGATGCGGTCGGGCTCGGTCAAGCTGTTGGTGGCGGTGATCGTCGGGTGATCCAGGAACATGAAGAACTCCGAATGGCGGCAAGGACCAGCTTATCAGAATCTGATGCCTGCAAACAAGACAGGAGCATCCGCCGGGCTGCGCTTGCCGCTGGCGGCGGTCGGTATACTAAGGCCATGCCTTCCGAATCCGATCCCGAACAACAGCAGGCCCGGGCCGCGCCCCTGGTACGCACCAGCGGCGACCGCCGCACGCTGGAATTCGTGCCCGGCGACATCCAGAGCGAGATGCTGCTGTCGCGTCCCGACGCCCTGGTGCTCGACTATTCGCGCGCCATGATGTGCTTCGCCGTGTTCGTGCCGCGGCCGCGCCATATCCTGATGGTCGGCCTGGGCGGCGGATCGCTCGCCAAGTTCTGCTACCGCCACTTCCCGCAGGCGCGCATCACGGTGCTGGAGATCAGCGCCGAGGTCATCGCCCTGCGCGAGCAATTCCACGTGCCGCCGGACGACGCGCGCCTGCGCATCATCCACGCCGACGCCGCCGGCTTCATCGGCGCCGCGCCCGGCAGTTGCGACGTGATCCTGGTCGACGGGTTCGACGCCGCCGGCATGCCGCCGGCACTCGGCAGCGCCGCGTTCTACCAGTCATGCCGGCGTGCCCTGCGCGAGGGCGGCGTGCTGGTTGCCAACCTGCTCAGCTACGACCCGCAGTACGCGGCGCTGCGCACGCGCATCGATGGCGCCTTCGGCGGTCGGGTCTGCCAGTTCGACGGCATCGCCGGCAACAACCACATCCTGTTCGCCCTGCGCGCGCCGCCGCAGCCGGCACCAGGTTCGCCGCTGGCGCGCACGGCCGCCCGCCATGCGCGGCTGGTAGAGCGGCGCGGGCTGCGTTTCGGCTTGCTGAACAGGCTACTCGCGCACGCCGTGGTTGCCTGGCTGGCACGCCGTCCTGTCTGATCGGGACGACAGGCGGGCGGGCCGAGGCCATCCTCGGAGGAAGTGTTTGCCGAAAGGCGCGGATGTATGACACACTTCAGGGCTTTGGTGCCTCTGGGCAAGCAAATTTCTTTCTGGAACTGACCATGGTGCGTCGCCTGTCGTTTTCCCTCACCCGCGCAACCGTCCTCACCCTCGGGGCCGGACTGGCCGCCTCGTGCGCGCTGTTCGTGGGCGTGAGCCATCTCGAATACGACAACCTCGCCCTCTCGTTCAGCCAGCGCGCCGACCAGCGCGTGGCCACGGTGCGCCAGGGTCTGCACGACGCGGTCGAAGTGGTGAACGTCACCAACCAGCTGTTCGCACTCGGCGCGCCCGTCACCCGCGCGCAGTTCCACGATTTCACCTCGCCGCTGCTGGCGCGCCATCCCTTCATCAAGGCCTTCAATTTCCACCGCGTGGTCGACCATGCCGAACGCGGCGCGGTCGAGGCCGAACTGCAGGGCATCCTGCCCGGCACCGTCATCAGCGAGGTACGCGACAGCATGCGCGTGCCGGCCGAACGGCGCGACCGCTACAACGTCGTGTATTACCTGGAGCCGCTGCGCGGCAACGAGTCCGCCTTCGGCTTTGACTCGAGCGTGCGCACGCAAATCAACGGGGCGCTGGCGCGCGCCCTTGCCGACGGCCGCGCGGCCGCCACCGCGATCTTCCCGCTGGTGCAGGACCCGCAACCGCAGCCGAGCTTCCAGGTGCTGATGCCGGTGCTCGACCGCAACGGCAAGCTGATCGGCGACACCGCGGTCGTGGTGCGCGCGCGCGAACTGGTCAGGACCGCCCTGGCTGGCGCCAACCTGCTGGGCGACAAGCAGATCGTGATGTCGGTGTATGCCGCGGCGCGTCCGGAACCGGCCAGCCTGGTGTTCAGCACGCGCGCCGACGGCGCGCCGCTGCCGAACGACACCATGGCCGACTGGCTGGCGCCGGAACACCGGTCGAGCCTGGTACGCGGCTTCGAGGTCGCCGGCCGTCCGTGGCTGGTGGAAGTCACCGCCCTGCCGCGCCCGTTCGCGGCCGACCACCTGGCTTCGCTGGCGATCCTGGCCGGCGGCATCCTGCTGAGCCTGCTCACCGCGGCCTGGGTGCAGGCCTCGAGCGTGCGCACCCGGCGCGTGCAGCAGCTGGTGCGCAAGCGCACCGCCGACCTGAAGCGCACCAACCGGCGCCTGGTCGACGACATGGTGGCGCGCGAGCGTACCGAGAAAGCCCTGCAGCAAAGCGAACAGCGTTTCCGCCAGCTGGTGGCGATGTCCTCGGACTGGTACTGGGAACAGGACCGCCATTTCCGCTTCACCATGATTACCGGCGGCTTTGCCGAAAAGTCCGGCGTGACGGTCGACCGCGTGCTCGGCAAGACGCGCTGGGAATACATGAGCGAGATCGGCGAAACCGAGCTCGGCCGTGCCCACATCGCCCAGGTCAAGGCGCAGGAGGCCTTCAGCAATTTCGAATACCAGCTGAGCGACGACAACGGCGATACCCGCTGGTTCCTGGTCAGCGGCCAGCCCGTCTTCGACGAGCGCGGCGTCTTCAGCGGCTACCGCGGCACCGGTTCCGACATCACGGCGCGCAAGCTCACCGAGCAGCGCGTGCACCACGTGGCCCAGCACGACGTGCTGACCGGCCTGCCGAACCGCTCGCTGCTGCAGGACCGCCTGGGCCAGGCCGTGGCCTACGCCAGCCGCAGCGGCAACCCGGTATGGGTGATGCTGATCGACCTCGACCGCTTCAAGTTCGTCAACGACAGCATGGGCCACAAGGCCGGCGACGTCTTGCTCATGACGGTGGCGGCGCGCCTGCGCTCCTCGCTGCGCGACACGGACACGGTGGCGCGCATGTCGGGCGACGAATTCGTGGCGATCCTGTCCGAGCATGGCGAACAGACCCTCACCCCGGACATCGTGCAGCGCGTGATGGACGC
>DAMABW010000450.1:0-4038 GCA_031999925.1 Massilia sp.
CCTCCGGACGCAAGGCCGGCAACGCGTCCGCCGTGCCGGCAGGATCGAACAGGGGCGGCAGCGCGGGCGCGGGAGCGGCGGTGGGTGCCGGCGGCACGGCGTTCGCTTCTTCGTCGGAGGAGAACAGCGGTTTCATGACTTTCCTTCAGGTTGAAGTGACAACATGAATAGCTTACCACCGGAAAAACACACTGCGCGAGTTTCAGTAGAGCAAATGCAAAGTTTGCCTTGCTGCCATCCTGGCCCGCGCCGCAGCGCTTACCACATCAGGTCGTCTGGAATCTGGTAAGCCGCGTACGGATCGTCCGGATCGACCTCGGCCGCCTTCTTCACCTGCACCACCAGCGAGGCATCGCGCTGGGCGATCTTCTCGCCGATCACGCGCGGCACCAGTTCGGTGGCGTCGCCGATGCGCACGATCACCAGTCGCCCGGCCATCAGGTGCTCCTGCACCTTGGCCGACACGTGGATGCGCTCGATCTTGCTGTTGTGCGTGAAGTTATAGGCGATGTCGCCGTTGCCCTTGCCCTGGCGGTTCTTCTGCACCAGGTCGAGGATCTGCGCCATGATCGCCTTTTGCAGGGCGGCCGCGTCGCGCTGGGCATTCATTTCGCGCGCACGCTCGGCGTTCTTGCGCTGCAGCTCGGCCGCCGCCAGCTTGGCCTCGTCCACGCTTTGCGTGCCGTGGCGGCGGTCGATCTTTTCCTGCTTGCTCTTTTCCTGTTGAACCTGCTTGGCCTTGCCCTTGTTGACCAGGCCGGCTTTTAAAAATTGGTCTTGCAACGATGCCATGTGTGGCGCTCCATCAATCAATGTCCGGCCATCTGCGGCGCGGTTCGTCCGCTAGCATAACAAATCGGCAGCCCCTTCCCGCCGCAAATCGGCCGCCTTTGCCCGCCTCGGTTACACGTATCCCGCTGGCCGACATACACCGCGTCATCGACGCAACACTTGCATGCACGGCGGGTGACACCGGACAATTACCTGCGTTAATATGTTGCGTTGCAGCAAAGTATAGTGCACTACATCAACCAGCACTTGCTCCTATACGAAGGCAACAAGTGACTTCCATCACCGACATCGCGCACTGGCGCACCCACATCTTTTCCCGTTTGCTGACGATCGTGCTCGCGCTCGGCATTGCCACGGCGGTGCCCAGCATCGTGGTGGCCGCGCGCGAAGGCCTGTGGGCGCTGATCGCCGTCGACGTTCTCGCCATCGCCTGGCTAACCGCCATCTGGCGCCTGCGCAGCCTGCGCTACACCACCCGCGTACTGAATTTCATTGCGATCGTGTTTTTCGTCGCCACCGCCATGATGGTGAACATCGGCCAGGTGGCCCAGCTCTACCTGATCGCGCCGCCCGTCTTCGTCGCGGTGCTGCTCGGCATGCGCCCGGCCATCGCGGCGCTGGGGCTGAGCACGGCGATCGTGCTGGCGCTCGGGCTGGCAGGCATCGTCCATGCCGACGTCGCCGGCCTGGCGGCGCATGACACCTTGTCGTCCATGCTGGTGGCGCTGAACTTCCTGTTCGTCGGCGCGCTGATCACGGTGTCCTGCGGCAGCCTGCTGCAAAAACTCGCCACCTCGCTGGCCGACCTGCGCCTGTTCGCCGACACGCTCGAGCAGCGTCAAGGCGCCATGCAGGCGCTGAACGCAGAACTGCGCCTGGCCGCCGCCGCCGTGGCCCAGCTCAACGACAAGGTGATCATCGCGCGCGCCGCGTCCGGCCCCGGCAAGTTTCATCCGATCATTTTCGCCAACGATGCCTTCCTGCGCGCCGCCGGCTATGCGCGCGAAGAACTGCTGGGGCGCGGCATGGGCATCATGAGCGGGCCCGAGACCGACCGCGCGGAAGTCGCCCGCATCACCGACGCCATGGCGCGCGGCCAGGGCGTGTCGGCCGAGCTGCAGGTGCATGCGCGCGACGGCCGGCCCTACTGGCTCGAACTCGAGGTCAATCCCTTCCTCGACGAGCACGGCAAGCACACGCACTGGGTGGTGGTCGGGCGCGACATCGGCGAGCGCAAGAAGGCAGCCGGCGCCATCCACCGCCTGGCCTTCTACGACGTGCTGACCGGCCTGCCCAACCGCCGCCTGCTGGGCGAGCGCCTGGACCGCGTGCTGGCGCAGGCGCATGCGGGCGGCGCCGGCGGCGCCCTGCTCTTCATCGACCTCGACAATTTCAAGTATGTGAACGACGCCCGCGGCCACGCCACCGGCGACGCCCTGCTGAAACAGGCCGCGCAGCGCCTGGCGGCGCTGGTGGGCGACGACGGCATGGTCGCGCGCATCGGCGGCGACGAATTCGTGGTCCTGCTCACGGCGCTGGGCCAGGACGAAGCGGCCATCTCGCGCGCCGCGCTGGCGCGGGCCGAGAGCATCCGCACGGCGCTGGCCGAGGACATCGAGATCGACGGCCACCGCTACAACTCCTCGGCCAGCATCGGCATCGCGCCGCTGCCGCGCCCGGGCCAGAGCGTCGACGACGTCCTGCGCGAAGCCGATACCGCCATGTACCGCGCCAAGGCCGGCGGGCGCAACGGCGTGGCGCTGTTCGAGTCCACCATGCGCGCCGAGGTCGAGCAACGCCTGACGCTCGAACGCGACCTCGGCCAGGCCCTGGCGCACGAGGAACTCGCCATGTACCTGCAATTGCAGTTCGATGCCGCCGGGCGCCCGGTTGGCGCCGAACTCCTGATGCGCTGGCGCCGCGCCGACGGCAGCTTCGTGGCGCCGGACGTGTTCATTCCGGTGGCGGAGGCGACCGGCCTGATCGTGCCGCTGGGCGAATGGGCGCTGCGCCAGGCCTGCCTGGCCTGGCAAGGGCTGGATGCGATCGGCCACCCGCTGCCGCTGTCGGTGAACGTCAGCCCCTCGCAATTCCGCCAGCACGGTTTCGTTGACTCGGTGCAGCGCCTGCTGCGCGAAACCGGCGTGCCGGCCGACCAGCTGATCTTCGAGCTGACCGAAGGCGTGGTGGTCGACAAGCGCGACGGCGTCATCGCGCGCATGCGGGAACTGGCCGCGCTCGGCATCCGCTTCTCGATCGACGACTTCGGCACCGGCTACTCGAACCTGGCCTACCTGAAGCGCATGCCGCTCTACGAACTCAAGATCGACAAGAGTTTCATCCGCGACACCCCGCACGATGCGGACGGCACCGCCATCGTGCGCACCATCCTCGGCATGGCCGCCCACCTGCGCCTGCGCGTGGTGGCCGAAGGCGTGGAGACGCGCGAACAGGCCTGCTTCCTGGCCGAGCACGGCGCGCCGCACATGCAGGGTTACCTGTTCGCGCGGCCGCTGCCCTTGACCGAGGTGCTGGCGCAGCTGGCGCAACAGGACGCGGACGCGCGCCGGGCTGCCTAAGGCCCTTCCCAGGCAGGCGTGCCCATCCGCAACCGCGCTCTCGCCCGCCGACCGAACGCCTATACTGGTTTCAACGTCATCCTGCGAGAAACCTATGGCTCCCCACCTCGGCCTGGTATGCATTACCGCATCAAAAGAGGTCCGATATCGGACCGTTACCCGCAAGCGCCTGCTCGAGCAATCGCTCGATGGGCAACGCAAGATTCTGGAAGATATCTTCCGCGACAACATCCAGACCTTCGACAACGCGATGCGCTATTGCCAGCAGAACGGCATTTCCCTGTACCGCCTGCCCTCCTCGATCTTTCCGTTTTCGGACGAACCGATCGGGCGCGAGATCCTGGAAACCCTGGCGCCGATCCTGGCGCGCTCGGGCGAACGCGCCACCGCCGCCGGCATCCGCCTGGTAATGCACCCCGACCAGTTCGTGGTGCTGAGTTCGGATTCGCCGGCGGTGGTGGAAAACAGCGTCAAGATCTTGCAGATGCACGCCGACATCATGGACTTGCTGAAGCAACCGCGCTCACCCTGGGCGATCCTGGAAATCCACGGCGGCAAGTCGGACCGGGCCGATGCGCTGGTGGCGGCCATCGGGCGCCTGCCGGATGCTATCCGTACCCGCCTGGCGCTGGAGAACGACGAGTATTCGTACAGCGCCGAGGAAATC
>DAMABW010000451.1:0-4026 GCA_031999925.1 Massilia sp.
CCTTCATCGGCCAGGTCGTGCCGAGCATGGCCAGGCCGCGTACGCGCCCCGGCGCGCGCAGGCTCGCTTCCAGCGCCACCAGGGAACCCATGCTGTGCCCGGCGAGCAGGGCGTGCCGCACGCCTGCCGCGTCCAGCAGGGCCAGCAGCCAGTCCGCCATCGCCTCGACGCTGGCCAGCGCCGGGCCGGCGCTGCGTCCGTGCCCCGGCAGGTCGACCGCCAGCACGCCGTAGCCGTGGTGCGCGAACCAGCGCGATTGCAGGCCCCAGACCGAGTGGTCGTTCTGGGCGCCGTGGATGAAGACGATCGTCGGCAGCGCCGCGTCGAATGCCTTGCCGCCGTTGTAGGCGTAGGCCTCTTGTCCGTTGACGTGGTAGATCATGCTCAGGTCCCTTTCTGCGCCAGTTTCAGGCCGCGCGCCAGGTCCTCGATCAAATCGTCCGGGTCTTCCAGGCCGACCGACAGGCGCATCGTGCCTTCCTTGACGCCCGACGCCGCCAACTGCTCGGTCGGCACGCGGAAGTGGGTGGTCGAGGCCGGGTGGATCACCAGCGACTTGGCGTCGCCCACGTTCGCCAGGTGCGAGAACACCTTCAGGCCGTCGACGAAGCGGCGGCCGGCGGCGCGGTCGCCCTTCAGGGTGAAGGTGAAGACGGCGCCGGCGCCTTTCGGCAGCAGGGTCTTGGCCAGTTCGTAATCCGGGTGGGTGTCGAGCTCGGGGTAGGACACCGACTCGACCATCGGATGGGCCAGCAGGAACCCGATCACGCGGCGCGTGTTGGCAACGTGGCGCTCCATGCGCAGGCCCAGGGTCTCGATGCCCTGCAGGACGGCGAAGGCATTGTGCGGGCTCATGACGGCCCCGAAATCGCGCAGGCCTTCGCGCCGCGCGCGCAGGGCAAACGCGCCGACGGTCGACTCTTCCGCGAACACCATGCCGTGGAAGCCCTCGTAGGGCTCGCACAGTTCGGCGAAGCGGCCGGTGCGCGCGTGCGCCTTCTGCCAGTCGAAGGTGCCGCCGTCGACCAGCAGGCCGCCGATGGCGGTGCCGTGCCCGCACAGGAACTTGGTAGCCGAGTGGAAGACCAGGTCGGCGCCGAGGTCGAAGGGCCGCAGCAAATACGGCGTGGTGAAGGTGCTGTCGACCATCAGCGGCAGGTCGCACGCGTGCGCAAGCCCGGCGATGCGCGGGATGTCGAGCACGTCGAGGCCGGGGTTGCCGAGGGTTTCGCCGAACAGCACCCTGGTCTCGGGACGGATCGCGGCGCGCCAGGCGTCGAGGTCGCGCGGGTCGACGAAGGTGGTGTCGATGCCGAAGCGCTTCAGGGTATAGGCCAGCAAATTGTGCGAGCCGCCGTACAGGGCGCGCGAGGCCACGATGTGCGAACCGGCGCCGGCAATCGTCGACAGGCCCAGGTGCATGGCGGCCTGGCCGCTGGCGGTGGCGATGCCGGCCACGCCGCCCTCGAGGGCGGCGATGCGTTCCTCGAGCACGGCATTGGTCGGGTTCGAGATGCGCGAATACACGTGGCCGCTGCGTTCCATGTTGAACAGCGAGGCGGCGTGATCGGAATCGCGGAAGGCGAAGGAGGAGGTGAAGTGGATCGGGGTGGCGCGTGCGCCGGTGGCCGGGTCGGGCGCGGCACCGGCGTGCAGCGACAGCGTGTCGAAACCGGGGTATCGTGGACCGCTCATGGTGTCTCTTTAATGAAATAATTATGCGCGGAATCGTAGCATTGATCTGGCGATCGCGACATCTCCCGGCAGTCTTCCTCGGGAAACTGGATTTTCTGCTAGTCTTGCGCTACATTCAACTCAGTCTTTTCAAAAAGTATTTACAGTGAATAATTTATCTGACGCGGGGGTGGCTAGCATGAAAGTCTCCGAAATTCTTCAGGTCAAAGGCAACATCCTGTACACGGTGACGCCGGACATGCCGCTTGCCGAAGCGGTGAACACGATGTCGGAAAAGGACATCGGCTCGCTGGTGGTGATGGAGTATGGCGACCTGGTCGGCATGCTGACCTTCCGCGAAGTCATCAAGGTGCTGCACGAAAACGGCGGCTCGGTCGGCAACGGCACGGTGCGCCGCTACATGGACGACAGCCCGATCACCGTGACCCCGGACACCGAAGTCAACGAAGTGCGCCGCATGATGCTGGAGAAGCATGCGCGCTACCTGCCGGTGATGAATGCCAAGACCCTGCTGGGCGTGATTTCGTTCTACGACGTGGCGCGCGCGGTGCTGGAAGCGCAGAGTTTCGAGAACCGCATGCTGAAGGCGTATATCCGGGATTGGCCGGCGGAGCAGGCGGCGGAGGATTGAGTCCTACCAGCTGAATATCCGGGCCGGATTCACATCGCGTCGAATCCGGCGCCGCCGAGCGCGCGAATCAAGCCGCGTCGTTCAGCACCTGCCCACCCAGCCACTCGCGCAAGCCTTCCGGCGACAGCGGCCGCGAGAACAGGAAGCCCTGCGCCAGCGGGCAGCCGAGCGACGACAGGATCTGCGCCTGGCGCTCGTCCTCGACCCCTTCGGCAATCACCGACAAACCCAGGTTGCGCCCGAGTTGGATCACCATCTCGGCGATGCTGCTGCCGCGCGCCGACTCGGTGATCTCGGACACGAAGGTGCGGTCGATCTTCAGACGGTCGATCTGCAGGCGCTGCAGGTGCGACAGCGACGAGAAGCCGGTGCCGAAATCGTCGATCGCGATCGATACCCCGGTGCGCTTGACTTCGCCCAGGATCTCGGCCAGGTGGCGCGGATCTTCCATCGCCATCGACTCGGTAATCTCGAGTTCCACGTACTGCGGCGGCGCGCCGCTCTCGACCAGCGCGCGGCGCAGCACTTCGACGAACGCCGGATGGCGGAACTGGGCCTGCGAGACGTTGATCGACATCGTGAAGTCGCGGTGGCCGGCGGCGCGCAGGCGCACCAGTTCGGCGCAGGCTTCGCGCAGCACCCAGGCGCCGATCTCGACGATCAGGCCCGAATACTCCGCAATCGGAATGAAGCGGTCGGGCGGCACCAGGCGGCCATCGGCGAGACGC
Organism: Massilia sp.; assembly: GCA_031999925.1. Lineage (GTDB taxonomy): Bacteria > Pseudomonadota > Gammaproteobacteria > Burkholderiales > Burkholderiaceae_D > Telluria. Next base: position 3,055 of record DAMABW010000451.1, read on the forward strand.
CAGCGCAGCAGCGCTTCGGCGCCGAAGGGGCGGCGGCTGGCCAGGTCGATCTGCGGCTGGTAGGCCAGGAACAGTTCGCCGCGCCCGAAGCCGCTGCGCAGCGCGTGCATCAGGCTGACCCGCTCGCGGATCTCGACGCCCATGCTGCGCGAAAAATAGAAGTGGCCGCCGCGCTGCTGGGTCTTGGCGCGCTTCAGGGCGATGTCGGCGTCCTTCAGGGCGTCGGCGCCGCTGCCGTCGTGCTCCAGCAGGCGCACCAGGCCGAGGGTGCTCGAGACCCGCAGGTCCTGGCCGTCGATGGCGAAGGGCGATGCGAACAGCGCGTGCAAGGCCTGTGGGTTGCAGGCCGCGTCGTCGCCCAGCACGGCAAAGGTGTCGCCGCCGATGCGCGCCAGCGTCAGCCCCTGCAGGCGCGCCTGCAGGCGTTCGGCCACGGCGGCCAGCAGCATGTCGCCGAACTGGTGGCCGAGGGCGTCGTTGCTCTCGGCGAAATGGTCGAGGTCGACCAGGGCCAGGGTCACATGGGCCCGGTCCGGGCCGGCCAGTTCGGCGTCGAGCCGCTCGATCAGGCTGGTGCGGTTCGGCAGGCCGGTGAGGCGGTCGAAGAACGCCGCGTCGTTCAGGCGTCCGACCAGTTCGACGTTGTCGACGCCGACCGCCACCACGCTGGTGAACACGTCGAGCAGGCGCCGCCTGCCCTCGGTCAGCGGTTCGCGCAGGCGCAGGCCAGCGGCGAAATCGCGCCCCGACTTGCCCGCGAAGTAGAGCGCGATGCGCTCGGCGGTGTATTGGCTGCAGCGTTCGGCCAGCGCGCGCGCCACCAGGGCGTGCACGTCGCGGTCCGGGTGGTGCTGGAGAGTGCCGCCTTCGAGGTCGATGCAGTTGCCGGCTGCGCCCAGCACCTGCAGCGCGCCTCCCTCGCTCACGCACAGCACGCCCTCGGGTTCCTGCAGCAGCACGGCGGCCGCGTGG
>DAMABW010000452.1:0-4004 GCA_031999925.1 Massilia sp.
GCCAACCTTACCGAGGGTGCGCTGCTGGTGATCGCCGTGCTGTTCGCACTCCTCGGGAACCTGCGCGCGGCACTGATCGCCGCGGCGGTCATCCCGGTCACGATGCTGATGACATCCGCGGGCATGCTCGAAGCGGGACTGTCGGCAAACCTGATGAGCCTGGGCGCGCTGGACTTCGGCCTGATTGTCGACGGCGCGGTCATCATCGTGGAAAACGCGCTGCGCCGGATCGCGGAACGCCAGCATGCGACCGGCAGGACATTGACCAAGGCGGAGCGGCTCGAGACCGTCGCCGCCGCCGCACGCGAAATGATCCGGCCAAGCGTCTACGGCCAGGCGATCATCATTCTCGTCTACGCGCCCCTGTTGACGTTCCAGGGGGTGGAAGGCCGCATGTTCGCACCGATGGCGGTGACGGTGATTCTCGCACTGGTCTTCGCGTTCGTCCTCTCGCTTACGTTCGTGCCGGCCGCGATCGCGCTCTGGCTTTCGCGCCATGTCGATGAAAAGGAAAACAAACTGGTCAAGGCCGTGTCCTCGTCGTACGCACCGTTGCTGGAGCGTGCTCTCGCGCGGCCGACGCTGACCGGCGTATTGGCGGCGATCGGTTTCGCGGGCGCACTCGGCCTGTTTACGACACTCGGCCAGGAATTTCTTCCGACGCTCGACGAGCAGGACGTACTGCTCCAGGTGGCACGCATTCCGGGCACTTCCCTTGAGCAGAGCCAGGCCATGCAGTTTGCGGTGGAGAAGGCGGTCGGCAAGCTACCGGAGGTGAAGCTCGTGTTTTCAAGAACGGGTACTGCCGAACTGGCGGCCGACCCGATGCCGCCGAACATGACCGATACCTTTGTCATCGTGAAAGACCGCTCGGAGTGGCCGGAACCACGGATGAGCAAGGCCGAGCTGGTGGAAAAGATCGAGAAAGCGGTCGCTGGCATCCCGGGCCAGAACTACGAGCTTACCCAACCGATCCAGATGCGCTTCAACGAGTTGCTGGCCGGCGTGCGTGGCGACATCGCCGTCAAGGTCTATGGCGACGATTTCGACGCCATGCTCCGCACCGCCGAACAGGCCGCGGCAAAACTGCGCGCGGTCGAGGGCGCGGAAGACGTCCGCGTGGAGCAGGTGCAGGGGCTTCCGCTGCTCGATGTTCGGCTGGATCGCGACGCCATGGCACGGGTCGGCCTGACCGCCCAGGACGTGCACGACACCTTGGCCGCAGCCATTGCCGGCCGCGAGGCCGGGTCGATCTATGAGGGGGACAGGCGATTCGACGTCGTCGTGAAACTGGGCGAAAAGACCCGCAACGACGTGGAAGCCTTGCGCCTGCTGCCTGTGCTGACGCCGAGCGGCAGCTTCGTTCCGCTGGGATCGGTGGCCCTGCTCGAGACGGCCAAGGGACCGAACCAGATCAGCCGGGAAAACGGCAAGCGCCGCGTGGTCGTCCAGGCCAACGTGCGCGGCCGTGACATTGCCGGCGTGGTCAGCGAGGCGCGCGCGAGTATCGATGCGGACGTGCGGGTACCGGCCGGCGTATGGCTCACCTGGGGCGGGCAGTTCGAGAACCTGGAACGTGCGCGGATGCGCCTGGCCGTTGTGGTGCCAGCCTGCTTCGCGCTCATCGTCGTGTTGCTGTATTCGGCCGTCGGTTCCTGGCGTGCCGCCGCAGTCGTCTTCACGGGTGTGCCCCTGGCCCTGATTGGCGGGATTGCAGCACTCTGGCTGCGTGGGCTGCCGTTCTCGATTTCGGCCGCCGTCGGATTCATTGCGCTGTCCGGCGTCGCCGTCCTTAACGGACTGGTGATGGTGGGATCGATCGACGACCTGGCAAAACAATTGCCGTGGGCACAAGCCGTTCGCGAAGGCGCGTTGCGGCGACTGCGCCCGGTGCTGATGACGGCCCTGGTCGCATCACTGGGCTTCGTCCCGATGGCACTGGCGACAGGCGCCGGGGCCGAGGTGCAGCGTCCGCTGGCGACCGTGGTCATCGGTGGACTGATCTCGGCCACGATCCTGACGCTGTTCGTGCTGCCGACGCTGTACCAGCGCTTTGCCCGCCCGGCAGAGAACGTAGCGGAAGGCATTTGACGGAACCATGGCCAAACATCTTTCACCGCTCTCTGCCGTCCTGGGCGCCGGACTGATCGCCGCCACCGATCTGGTCACGAAGGCCCAGGTCGTGGATCGGCTGGCCTACGGCCAGCAGGTTGAGCTGCTGCCAGCATTGAACATTGTCCATGTTATCAACCAGGGGGCGGCTTTTGGCCTTCTCGCCACAGCGGGCGGGTGGCAACGTTACCTGTTCAGCGTTGTGGCTGTGCTGGCGTCGGTATTGATCATTCAAATGATCAGGAGGCCGGCGACGACGGCCACGGAGAGGGCAGCGTTGGCGATGATACTTGGCGGGGCAATTGGAAACCTGGTCGACCGCGCCGCACGCATGGGCGTTGTCGACTGGATTGACTTGTATGTGGGCACGTACCACTGGCCGGCATTCAACATTGCCGACATCGGTATTACGCTGGGCGCGGCAACTATTGTCTTGCACACGGTGTTTAGTGGGAGCACATCGGTTACAGTGCATAAGCAAACACGACAGTGATATAGCGCTGTAACAGGCGGCGGAACGGAACGCTACCTCGACTAGTTGCAAACAGGCTTCCAGCCGGCTGGATACTATTCTTGCGCTTCTTTTGCCTCCGAAAGAATCTCATATCCTCCTTTCGCAGCGATAAACGACACGACCGTTCCAAGAATCAGATCGGGAAGGTTTGAGTTCGTCCACATCACCAGCGCGCCCGATAGGACGATGGCGCCGTTCACGATCGAATCATTGTTCGTAAAAATGGCTGAGGCTTTGAAATTGATGTCCTGCCCCCGATGCTGCTTTAACAGCCGGATGCAATAAATATTCAGAAGCGCATTTGCAGCGGCCATCGCCATCATGGCCGGCCCCAACGGGGCTTCGCCGCCGAGAAACCTGCGAATGACTTCGACTAATAACAGGCAGGCAAAGCCGATGAGGAGCCAGCCGGAAAGCTGGGCGGCACGGGTCTTGATTGCGGCAGACCGGCCGACAGCGTATAAACTCACGGCGTACACGGCTGCATCTCCTAGATTGTCGAGACCGGCGCCGATCACGGCGGTTGAAGATGCCCACGTTCCAATTGCAACACCGGCTAGACATTGTCCCAGGTTGATCAGTAGGACTTTCCATAGAATGCTGCGATCCTCCTCGTTTGAGGCATCCAGATCCAGCTCGTCGCTATGTGCGGTGTTGCTCGTAGTCATGCGGTCTCCGATAAACGATAGGGTCAGCTGCGCCCAGTTAAGGTCGGCTCAGCATCATTACTGCGGTGCGGAAGACGCAAAAAATTTACGTGGCCCGAAAAACTGGTGCGCTCAAGGGGGTCCGCTCTTGTCAGTAGCCACAGCAGCAGGCTTCTTTGGCTTTGCATGCTTCAATATCTGCACAACCTGAGGCAACGCACCATCCTTGCAAGAAGGAGGAGATATCTCGACCTTGTCGTGAAGCTCGGGCTTGATCGAGTCGGGCACTAAGGCGCTGACATATCTGTAAGAGCGAAGATGGGGTACTGTAATTTCGGCGTATTGATGGCCAGAAATCTGAGCCGTGTCCAGACCTGCGAGGCAGGCAGGACGGTTCGTCTTCAATTTCTCTTGCGTATAGAGTTCGCTTACCCAGCCCGTTTTGCTGTTCGGTCCAAGCCGTGGATCAGCGCAGCCAACGAGAATAAGTACTGAACTGAGCGCAACGATACGTTTTCCGTTATTTGACATGACAGCTCCTATAAAGATCAGCCCGCCTACCGTTACCAGCCGCGACACCTGCGCGGCCGAGTCCTAGCCGGGAATGAGTTGGTCATCATTTCCTGCCCGGCGCTGGTACATGGTTGAATATCTGTTCGCTACCTTCGCGCTTTGATCAGATTCAGTCCGAAGCCAAGCCCGGCCGCCAGGAGCAGAGCCACCTGTGCCCC
>DAMABW010000453.1:0-4000 GCA_031999925.1 Massilia sp.
GGTTCGACAAAGGGCGCTGGCCGGGGCCGGCCGCGGTCTCGCCGTCTTCCGGATACACGAAGATCAGGTCGATGTCCGACGACACGTTCAGTTCGCCGCCGCCCTGCTTGCCCATGGCCAGCACCATCATCGCCTGGGGCCGGCCCGATTCGGCGCCGATCGGCGTGCCGTGGGCGGCCACCAGTTCCGCCATCAGCTCATCGAGATGGGTGCGGATCGCGAAGTCGGCCAGGCCGGTCATGGCGGTGACGACTTCGTCCAGGTCGGCCAGGCCGTCCAGGTCGCGCCGGATCAAGCCTGCAAGCAAGAGATTGCGCAGGCGGCGCATGGCGCGCGGCAGCGGAATCCCGGCGGCCAGCTCCCTGTCCAACAACGCGCCGAAATCCGGCCGGGCCAGCGATAATTCGGTCAACTGGGCCACGCGCGCGGGACGGTCGGGCGCGGCGTCGACCCAGCGTTGGTACCAGTGCGACGCGCAGGCGTTGGTCATGGATGTCATTCGGCAGTCCTGCACATGAGTAAAAGCGGTCCCGGGGGCGTGCGTGCGGTAGAATTGCCCGCCGTGCCGCCAGGGTCGTGGGCGCGCGGAAAAATCGCCATGGCTGCGTTGCATCGTCTCGCCGTACTGACGTACTGTCTTCGACGCTGCGCCTTGCCATCACGATTTTTTCGCACGCCCGTAGTAAGGCAGCACGATGGTAAGGTAGACGCCGCGATCGTAGCAAGCGCTCTGATATTGAAGAATTAACGGACGGCGAGCCTTTGAGCACATTGATGCACAACCCGGAACCGCAGGCGCCCCAGGCGCCTGAGCCGCATTCGCCGCTGGCCGAGTGCTGGCGGCGGCTGCGTGCCGCCTACCGGTATGCCAACCTGGCGTCGCATCATGTCCTCGGCTTCACGATCAAGCTGGTGCTGGCCGTGTATTTCGGCCTCGGGCTGCTGTTCCTGGCCCTGCGCTATGCGATCCTTCCTAATATAGACATGTACAAGGGCGACATCGAGCGCCTGGCCAGCCGCGCGCTCGGCAACCAGGTGGCGATCGCCCGCATCTATGCGTCCTGGAACGGCCTGCATCCCTCGCTGTTCCTGGGCGACGTCACCCTCAAGGACGGGGCGGGGCGCCAGGTGCTGGCGCTGCCCTCGGTCTCGGCCACGTTTTCCTGGTGGAGCGTGTTCGCCGCCGAGCCGCGTTTCGAGACCCTGGAACTGATCCGCCCCCAGCTCGACGTGTGGCGCGCCGGCAACGGCGTGGTCTACGTGGCCGGGGTGCGCATCGACCCGAAGGACGACGGGGGCGGCGGCGGCGACTGGGTGTTCCGCCAGCGCGAGATCGTGATCCGCGAAGGACAGGTGATCTGGACCGACGGCGTGCGCGGCGCGGCGCCGCTGGCCCTGCGCGACGTCTCGCTGGTGCTGCACAACCGCTGGCGCACGCACCGGGTCGCGCTGAAAGCCACCCCGCCCGCCGCGCTGTCGCAGCCGCTCGACGTGCGCGCGCGCTTTTCCCACCCGCACTTCGGCGGGCGCGCTTCCGACTTCGCGCGCTGGAAAGGCGAACTGTATGCCGACCTGCGCGAAGCCGACCTGGCAGCCTGGAAACAATACATCGATTATCCCTTCCAGCTGACGCAGGGAAAGGGCTCGCTGCGGGCCTGGGTCGGCCTCGACCGCGCGCGCCTGGCCGGCTTCACCGCCGACCTGGCCCTGGCCGGCGTGGCCGCGCGCATGGGCCCGGATTTGCCGCCCCTGGACCTGGCGCGGGTCTCGGGCCGCCTGTCGGCGCGCGAGACCTTGCTGCCCGATGGGCAGGAAGGCAAGCCGACCTTCGGCGCGAACGGTCACACGGTGGCCATCGAAAACTTTACCGTGGCGCTCGGCGACGGCCGCGTGCTGCCGCCGAGTACCGTCAGCGAAACCTTTACGCCGGCGCGCGCCGGCAAGCCGCAGCGGGTCGAGGTCGAGGCGACCCAGGTCGACCTGGCGGCCCTGGCCCAGCTGGCGGCGCAATTGCCCTTGTCTTCGTTGCAGCGCCAGTTGCTGGCCGACTTCGCGCCGCGCGGCCAGCTGATCGATTTCTCGGCTTCCTGGGACAGCGTCTATCCGCGCTTGGCCGGTTACCGCGTGAAAGGCCAGGTGGCCGGCCTGAGCGTGCAGCCGCAGGCGGCGCGCGCGGCCAGCGCCACGGCCCCGGCGCGGCCGGCCCTGCCGGGCGTCGATAACCTGAGCGGCAGCATCGATGCCACCCAGGACGGCGGCAGCATCAGCGTCGCGTCCAGCAACCTGGCGCTGCGCATGCCGGCCTGGTTCGCGGAACCGGCCATGCCGCTCGACAGCCTGGCGCTGCAGGCGCGCTGGCGCTACGAGCCGCAGGAGCAGCTCGTGGTCGAAGTCGACAAACTGGCCTTTGCCCAGGGCAGCCTGCGCGGCAACCTGTCCGGACGCCACCAGTTGCCGCTCGCGGAAGGCCATGGCCCGGGCGTGGCCGACATCACGGGCAGCCTGGACGGCTTCCGGATCGCCGAAGTCGGCCGCTTCCTGCCGAACGTCACGCCGGAACACCTGCGCGAGTGGCTGGCCACGGCCCTGCAGGGCGGCATGCTGGAAGACGTGCGCCTGCGCCTGCGCGGCGACCTGTCGCAGTTCCCGTTCCGCGCCGCGAACGCGGCCGAACGCGCGCGCGGCGAATTCCGCGTGGCCGGGCGCCTGGCCGGGGCCGTGCTCGAATACGCGCCGGGCCACCGCACGCCGGACAACAAGCCGGCCTGGCCGCTGGCCGAAGCCATCAACGGCAGCATCGTGTTCGACCGCGACCGCATGGAAATCCACGGCGATACCCTGCGCAGCTTCGGCCTCGACCTGCGCAACGTGCGCGCCGTGATCCCGAACCTCGGTTCCCACGATTCCATCCTCGACATCGACGGCAGCGCCAGCGGGCCGCTGCAGGGCTTCCTCGGCTACGTGGCGGCCAGCCCGGTGCTGGGCTGGATCGGCCACTTCACCGAAGACACGCGCGGCAGCGGCAACGCCGGCCTCAGCCTGAAACTCCAGATGCCGCTGGCCGATCTGCACCAGACCCGCGTACAAGGCGCCCTGCAGCTGCAGAACAACGACGTCAACCTGATCCCCGATCTGCCGCCGCTGCAGGCGGCGCTCGGCAAGGTCGAGTTCAACGAGCACGGCTTCAACCTGAACGGCGTGGGCGCCAGCTTCCTCGGCGGGCCGCTGGCGCTGTCCGGCGGCACCCAGAAGGACGGCGCGATCGCGATCCGCCTGTCCGGCACCCTGTCGGCCGACGGCATGCGCCGCAGCGCCCCGGCGCCGGCGGTGGCGCGCCTGGCCACGCGCCTGTCGGGCAGCACGCGCTATGCCGGCACCATCGGCGTGCGCGATCACCGCCTGAACGTGACCCTCGATTCCAGCCTCGACGGCCTGGGCCTGCAGTTCCCGGCGCCGCTGAACAAGGCCGCGGAGTCCGAACTGCCGCTGCGTTTCGTGCTCGAGGGCGAACCGACCATCGAGGGCGTCGGCCGCGACCAGCTGCGCCTGACGCTCGGCAATGCGGTGTCGGCCCGCTACCAGCGCAGCCACCAGCCGCGCGGGCCGTGGACGGTCGAGCGCGGCGGCATCGGCGTGAATGTGCCGGCGCCCGAACCCGACGACGGCATGATGATCAACGTCGACATGAAGTCGGTGAACGTCGATGCCTGGCTGGCGGCGGCGCGCACGATCGCCGGCGACGACGCGGACGAAGGCGGCGGAGGGGGAGGAGGGGGCAAGGCCGGACCGAACTTCTCCCAGTACGTGGTGCCGACCACGATCGCCGCGCGCGCCGCCGAACTGTTCGTGGCCGACCGCCGCATGGCCGACGTGGTGGTGGGCGCCACCCACCGCGGCAATGTCTGGCAAGCGAACCTGCAGTCGCGCCAGGCCTCCGGCCACGTCAGCTGGAGCGAGCAGCCCGGGCAGGGGGTGGGCAAGGTGACGGCGCGCCTGGCCC
>DAMABW010000454.1:0-3978 GCA_031999925.1 Massilia sp.
ATCTTGTAGTGAGAAGCCTTGGCGACGTCTTCCGGAACCAGTTCCGGCACGCGCCAGGCCTGGCGTTCCGCCACGTTCACGCGCAATCTGTCGTTTCCCGCCTACGTTACCTCCCCGGTGGCAGCACCATCCGGGTGCGCCGATGCGCGCGCAAGGCTATAATCGGCCAGTCCGTTAAGTTGCCGAAAGGAACCCGCAGATGTATTTCACTACCGATCCGGCGCCATCCAGGGCTCGTGCACTGCCGCTCTACAAGACGCTGCTGTGTTTTGCCTGCGTGCTGATCCTGGTCGTGAACGGCGTTTTCTTGCTGCGCAACCTGGATGGCCTGAAGGCGGCGAATGCCTTGCAGGAACGCACCTCGCAGGTAACGGATGAGCTGCAGCACCTGAACCTGCTGGTGACCGATGCCGAGAGCAATCTACGCGGCTATTTCCTGTCGGGTTCGGAAACCTACCTGGGCAGCGTGCAGTCGGCGCCGTCGCGCATCGACCAGCAACTCCATAAGCTCGACAGCCGGCTCGGCGACAATCCTTCCCAAGAAAAGAACTTGACCCAACTACGCAGCCTGGTCGAGCGCCAGCTCGGCATGATGGGGCAGGCGCTGACGATTTACCGCGAGGGCGGCATCAACGACATCCTTGCCATCACCGGTGCCCCGGGCGACAACGACAGCGACGAGATCCGCCTGCAGGTCGTGATCATGCTGAGCGAACAGAACGAACTCCTGAAAGCGCGCAGTGCCGCCTTTTACGAGCAGTACCGCCATGCCGTGATGTTGGGCGTCGGCATCAATGCAGCGGCAATTGCCGTGCTGCTGTTGTTCTACCGTCTGGTGCGGCGCAGTTTCGGCGCGCGCAAGGATGCCGAGCATGCCCTGCAACAAGCCAACGAGCAACTCGAATCCATCGTTGCCCGCCGTACCGAGCAATTGTCGGTGCTGTCGCGCCACCTGATCCACGTGTCGGAAGAAGAAAAGACCAAGCTGGCGCGCGAGTTGCACGACGAAATGGGGGCCAATTTAACGGCGATCGGCATGGACTTGAACAGCGTTGCCGAGCAATTGCGCGGCACCCGGCCGGACCTGGTGGCGATGCTGACCCGGGCGCGCAGTACCCTGGTCGATACCGTGCAGCTGAAACGCCGCATCGTCGAGGACTTGCGCCCGAGCCTGCTCGACAACCTGGGCCTGAGCGCCGCGCTGCAGAGTTATTGTGACGATTACGCGCGCGTGACCGGGCTCGACTGCGATGTGCTGGTCGACGGCGACATCGATGCCGCCGGCCCGATGCACGCCATCGCACTGTTCCGTATCGTGCAGGAATCGCTGAACAATATCGCCAAGTATGCGCAGGCGCGGCATGTCATCGTGCATCTGGACCGCGAGGACGAGGTCCTGAGCCTGGAAGTGAGCGACGACGGGATCGGCATTCCGGCGGACGCACTGACGCGCTCGAAATCGCACGGTTTACTCGGTATGCGCGAGCGCGCGCTACTGCTGGGCGGAAAGCTGGAAGTCGAGCGTGGGGTGAACGGGGTAGGTACTTGCGTACGCGCCAGCATTCCGCTGGGCGCCGGCGTCGCGCCTGTGGCGGTGCCGGGATCGAACACCGCGCCGGTATTACCGTTGGCGCAGAAAGATGCGGGGGAAATACTGCATTCCGGAGCGCCAGTCCCATCGCCGGTCTTGCCGGCGATGGGGAGCGACGATCTTGGAGAACTGCGGGTCTAGGCTTAGCGCGCTACGTCCATCAGCAGGCGGTCGTATTCGGTCTTCGCGACCTTGTAGCATTCGCCAGCGTATTCTTCCAGGCCGGCACGGTCGAGGACCGTGATGTTGCCGCGGCGGTACTGGATCAGGCCTTCGTCCTGCAGTTTGCCGGCGGCGGCGGTGATCGACTCGCGGCGCACACCCAGCATGATCGAGATCAGTTCCTGGGTCACTTTCAGTTCGTTGCCTGGCGAACGGTCCAGGCGGTCGAGCAGCCAGCGGCACAGCTTCTGTTCGATCGAGCTGTGGCGGCCGCCGACGGCGTTCTGGGCCATCTGGGCGAACAGGGCGTTGGTGTAGCGCATCAGCAGCTGGGGCAGGGCGCCGCCTTTCATGAAGGAGTCGCGCAGGTACTGGGTCTTCAGGCGGTAGCCGTAGCCGGCGCTCTGCACGACCGCGCTGCACATGGCACGTTCGCCCATGAACAGCGACACGCCGACCACGCCTTCATGGCCCACCACGGCGATCTCGGTGGTGGCGCCGTCTTCCATCACGTAGAGCAGCGACACGATTGCCGTCGTCGGGAAATACACGTATTCCAATTTGCTGCCATACTCGAACAATTCCTTGCCGAAAGGCATAGGAACCAGTTCCAGGTGCTCGAACAGGGTTTCCAGGTCCTGGCGTGGCAGGGCGGCCAGCAGATCGTTCTGCTGGGTGCCGCTGACGCTGACAACTGGACGCGACGCAGCTCGGATTTCATCCTTGGTCGAAGGCATGCCGTTGACCGATTGCGCTTTTTGCGTTGCACCACCAAGTTGAGCGTTGTTCATTTTCTGTCCTCTTATCTCTAGCTTCATTGCATCCGGGAGCGATATTTCGGCCTGTTGACTCTGCCTCATCGCGATGTGTGTACATTAAAGCTATAGTCTGTTGCCGAACATAAGATTAGGGGTTGCCCCTGTGTAGTCCCCTCGTAGGATGTTTTGTCAGTCCAGTCCTACTAGGAAAGATGCTCGCGTTCAAGCCTTCTCCCCAGGCTTTCGTTTGTGGCCGGAAAGCCCTTTGCCGCATAATGTGCGCCAACACCATTTCCCCAGTTTGAAGGCGCATGCACATCCTCCTTGTGGAAGACGATACCGTCCTCGCCGACGGCCTGACCCGCACCCTGCAAGCACAGGGCATGCAGGTCGAGATCGCCCGTGACGGGCTGCAAGCCGACGCTCTCCTGCAGCGCAATCCTCCCCTGGTGGCAGTGCTCGACATCGGCCTGCCCGGCATCGACGGCTTCGAAGTCGTGCGCCGCCTGCGTGCCCGCGGCGACGCCACCCCGGTGTTGTTGCTGACCGCGCGCGACGCCGTCGAAGACAGGGTGCGCGGCCTGGAAACCGGCGCCGACGACTACTTGGTGAAACCTTTCGCCACGCCCGAGCTGGTGGCGCGCATCCGCGCCCTGGCGCGCCGCAACGCTCCGAAAAGCAATGTGCTCGCGCTCGGCAACATCGTCCTCGACAGCGGCGCACGCCGTGCGCGTGTCGGCGAACGCGCACTCGAACTGTCGGTGCGCGAGTGGGCCGTGCTCGAATACCTGTTGCAGCATGCCGGGCGCGTCGTCTCCAAGCAGCAGATCGTCGACGCCATCGCACCCTGGGGCGAAGACCTGACCCTGAACGCGGTCGAAGTCTACGTCTCGCGCCTGCGCCTGAAACTCGACGGGGCCGGCGTCAGCCTGCGCACCATCCGCGGTTTCGGCTACCTGCTCGAAGCGGGCGCATGAGTTCGATCCGGCTGCGCCTGCTGAAGTGGCTGGTCGGGCCGATCCTGGTCTTCAACCTCGGCGCCGCCGCGCTGACCTACCTTCTAGCCTGGACGCCGGCCCAGCTTGCCTTCGACGATGGCTTGCGGGCCGCCGCCGGCGCGCTGGCGGCCCGCGTGGGCGCCGAGGGCCCGGGACCGTTGGCCAACGGCCGTGCGCCCGACGACGGCGCCGGCGAAGCGGGCTGGACCGCGTTGCATGGCGCCAATGGCCGCCTGCTGGCGGGCAGCGCGGCCGTTCCGCCCCCAGGCGGCCCTGGCCTGCGCGATGGGCAGATTCAGGGCGAACCGGTGCGCATCGCCGTGGCCGAGCTGGCGTGGCAGGGCGGCAGCGCCAGTATCAGCGTGGCGCGCACCGTACGTGCCCGCAGCCAGGTGCGTGCGGCCATCGTGCGCTCGCTGGTCCTGCTCGAAGGAGTGTTCAGCCTGGCGCTGATCGGCCTGGTGTGGTT
>DAMABW010000455.1:0-3971 GCA_031999925.1 Massilia sp.
TGATTTCGTTGTCGTTTTCGCGAGGGACCGAACTATAACAAACCGGCGGCCGCTGTGCAAGCCCTCACGACGCGTTGGCGTATTCGGCCTTTGCGGCAAGGAAGCGGCGCAATGCCGTGTCAGGATCGAGGCCGGACATCAGCATGTTGACGATCTCCTTCTTGTCTTCGCTCGTTACCTTGGCACAAGCTTCGCGATGCGAACAGAAGTAGGCGTACCAGGCCACTTCCGCCGGCCGTTCCTTGCGCGGCTTCAGGTTACGCGGCAGTGCTGCACGAGCCTGGGTAGCAAAGGCATCGAGCTGGGCCATTGCGGCGGACCAGTCCGCGCTGGAGATGACCGACGTGTCGGCAACGGATTCCCTGCCCGACACCTCCTTCGCCACCAGGCTGCTCAGGTCCGGAAATCCACCAGCCCGGCAAAAAGCCGAGACAAAGGCCAGCTTCGGCCTGATCCCGACCGGCACCGCGCGTCCGAGTACCGCATCGTGCGGGTACAGGATGCGGCCACGCTCGAGCACATCCGCATACGAGATCGGCACCGGCCCATTCGCCCTCACGTGCTGCACCAGGGCTTCGACCAGCCGCACACCCACATCGATATCGGTCACCGTGAACGGGATGTTGGGCTTGCTGCTCTCTGACATGGATGGCCTTTCGAAAAAAGAAACATCTTATCAATATCGGGCAGCGCCCGACCAGCTTACTCCAGCACGAGGTTACGCGACTCCACATCCACGCACAGGATAGCGATTGCGCCAATCGCCAGGAACCCGGCCAGCATCGCCAGCGCCAGGGTGAAGTGGGTCGCCATCACCGGCGCGACGATCGCCGGCGCGAACAAACCGCCGAAGCGTGCGACGGCGCCGGCCAGCCCCATGCCACTGGCACGCAAATCGGTCGGATACACTTCGGGCGTGAACGCGTACAGCGCGCCCCAGGTCCCAAGCAGCGCAAAACTCATCAGCAGGGTCGAGCCCACGACCACCACCGTCGCGCTGCCGAAGCTGTAGAACATGCAGCCGATCGCGCTTAGGACCAGGAAGCCGACCAGCGTCGGCTTGCGCCCCCAACGCTCGACGCCGTAGGCCGACAACGCGAAGCCCGGCAACTGCACCAGCGCCAACAGGATCAGGAACTCCTGCCCGCGCATGAAACCGAAGCCCTCGGCACTGAGACGCACCGGCAGGTAGACGAACACGCCGTAATAGGCAATCGAGATCAGCATCCATGCCAGGAACAGGCACACGCTGCGGCGCCGCAGTTGCGACGAAAACAAGGCTGCCATCGCATGCTTGACCGGGCTTTCCGCATGCAGCGGCGGAATCGTGACCTGGCGTCCGTTCACCTTCGCCACCCGCTCCAGTACGGCGCGCGCCTCCGCACCCTTGCCGCTCCGGTTCAAGTACATCGGCGACTCCGGCACCGACAAACGCAGCACCACGCCCGCCAAGGCCGGGAGGCCGGTAACGAAGAAGATCACGCGCCAGGCGTCGTCGCCCCAGCGTACCGCCACCAGCGCCAGGATCGCCAGCAGGATGGTGCCGACCGCCCAGAAGGATTCGAGCAGCACCAGCCAGCGCCCGCGCCGGTCGCTCGGCAGGAATTCGGCCATCATCGTGTAGTCGACCGGCAGCGTGCCGCCGACGCCGATGCCGGTCAGGAAGCGCAGTACCAGCAGCCAGGTGAAATCCGGCGCGAAGGCCGAGGCCACGCCGAAGCAGGCGTCGAGCACTACCGCGGCCAGCAGTACCGGGCGGCGTCCGATGCGGTCCGCCAGGCGCCCGAAGACAAAGGCGCCGATCAGCATCCCGACGAAGAACACCGTGCCCGTCTCCAGCGCCTGCGGCATGGCGATGCCGAAGGTCTTGGCGATCGACGGCGCGCTGAAGCCGATGGAGAGCACCTGCATGGCATCGGCCATCCAGACCAGGCCGAAGATCACGAACAGGCGGTACTGGAACTTGCCGACACCGGCCGTCCGTATGCCCTGCTCCACCGTCATGTTCATGGTCGTCATCGTGTCATCTCCGCTTCGCAGATCGTTATATAGAGAGTGAGTGTGCGGGAAAGGCCGGCCTGGCACTGTGCAGTACAAAACGCTCGCCCATGAAAAAAGCCCGCGCGAGCGGGCTTTCAAACAAGTCAGGATCGATCCTCAACCGGCGAACGGCGTCTCCGCCACGCCCCGCACGCCCGGACGCAACAGTACCAAGCTCCCCGCATCGCCGCCCGTCCCCGGGTCGATCGAGGTCACCAGCAGCGTGTCCAGCGCCGGGCCGCCGAAGGCGCACATCGACGGTTTCGCCATCGGCAGCGCGATCTCGCGCTCCAGTTGCCCGGCGGGCGTGAAGCGTTGCAGCAGGCCGCCGTCGTTGGCGCAGGTCCAGTAGCAACCGTCGGCATCGACCGCGGCGCCGTCCGGCCGGCCCTTCTGGGCGCCCAGGTCGAGGAAGACGCGCTGGCTGTGCGGCGCGCCGCTGTCGACGTCGTAGTCGAAGGCCCATACGGTGCGCTTGAGCGGATGCGAGTCCGACAGGTACATGGTGCGCCCGTCGGGCGACCAGGCCAGGCCGTTCTGCGTGAGCATGCCGGAGACGACCGGCCCACGCAAGCCTTGCTCGCCGCTGTAGCTGTACAAGCCGCCCACCGCCCGCGCGGCCCCCATGTCCATGAACATGGTGCCGCTCCAGAAACGCCCCTGGCGGTCGCAACGTCCATCGTTGAAACGCATCCCCTCGCCCAGTTCGGTGTCAGGCGGCGCCGCCAGCCGGCTCGCCTGGGCCAGCCCGTCCTCGCCCAATTGCAGGCGGAAGATACCGGTTTCCATGCCGGCCACCAGCGAGCCATCGGCGCCGGCTGCGATGCAGGCCACCATCTCGGGCGCGAGCCAGTTGCGCAGTGCGCCGCTGGCGTGGTCCATGCGCCAGATGCGGCGCGCCGGGATATCGACCCAATACCAGGCCTCTTCCCCCGCGTGCCAGAACGGGCTTTCGCCGGTGGCGCAGTGCACGCCGGTGATGCGTTGAATCTCCATGCCCATCCTTACAGGTTCGTGATCTCGCGGTGCGCCGGCACCAGGGCCTTCATCACGCACCACGCCACCAGGTAAGCCAGGGCGCAGATCGAGAACATGATCATATACCCGGTCTGGAGTTGGCCCAGCGCGCCGTAATGGTCGAACAGCGCGCCACCGAGCTTGGTGAGCAGCACGCCGCCCAGGCCGCCGGCCATGCCGCCGATGCCGACCACCGAACCGACGCTGTGTTTCGGGAACATGTCGGAGACGGTGGTGAACAAGTTCGCCGACCAGGCCTGGTGCGCTGAAGCGCCGATACCGATCAGGAGCACCGGCACCCAGTAACCCAGGTAGCCGAGCGGCTGGGCCGCCAGCACCACCAGCGGGCATAGGGCAATCAGCAGCATGGCGCGCATGCGGCCCTGGTAGATGTTGTAGCCGCGGTCGAGGAACCAGGTCGGCAGCCAGCCGCCGCCGACGCTGCCGATCATGGTCATGCTGTACAGGACAGCCAGCGGCACGACCATGTCCGGCCCCGACAACTTGTACTGGGCCGACATGTACTTGGGCAGCCAGAACAGGAAGAACCACCACACGCCATCGGTCATGAATTTGCCGAAGGCGAAAGCCCAGGTCTGGCGGTAGCCGAGCAGCTTGAACCACGATGCCTTCGGCGCGGACTCCGTCACCGGCGCCGAGGTCGGCGCATCGCTGTTGATGTAGGCGAGTTCGCCCGCGCTCAGGCGGCGCTGGCGCTCCGGCGCGTCGTACAGCCAGATCCACAAGCCCATCCAGATGAAGCCGACCGCGCCGACCGCGATGAAGGCGGCTTGCCAGCCCCAGTACTCGGCGATCAGCGGCACCGACAGGGGCGCCAGCACCGCACCGACGTTCGCGCCGGAATTGAAAATGCCGGTGGCGAAGGAGCGTTCACGCTTCGGGAAGTATTCGGC
>DAMABW010000456.1:0-3965 GCA_031999925.1 Massilia sp.
TGGCGCGGACCGCGCCGGTGAGCACGGTACTCGCCCCGAACGCCAGGTTCGAGGCGTTGATGACGCAGTTGTTGACCACGGTGGCGCGCACCCGGAACGGCACCGTGGCGCTGGCGCCGGACGTGCAGGGCGAGGACAGCAGGCTCCAGAACGAATAATTGATGATGGCTTCGCCGGAAAAATCGCTGGAAAACACGGTGTCGACGTTGCCGACCGTGCCGACCCCGCTCAGGGCGTTGCCCGGGATCTTGCCGTAGATGGTAAAGGTCGCGGTCTGGGTCCCGAGAGAAAGCAGGCCGGCGCTCAGGTTGAAGTTCAGGCCGGTCGGGCTGCTCGGGGTGCTGGGGCTGCCCCAGGCCGACGCCGCGGCGTAGCTGCTATCGCGATACAGGTTGAACGGCAGGCGCCCGGTGCCGCCCGTCATGGTACGCCACTGGCCCTGGACGCCGCCGGTCCCGAGGCCGAGGTTCACGCAGATCGACGCGTTCGGGAACAGCAGTTGCGGCGGGATGCCGGTCAGCAGGCCCCAGGTGCAGCTGACCGTCAGGGTGCCGCTGGCGTAGCTGTCGGCGCCCGCGATCGGGCTGACGTTGGCGAACACGATGTCGGTCATGGTGCCGCTGCAGCTGTCGGCACGCGCCGCACCCGTTCCCATCAACCAGAACACGGCCGCCAGGGCCACTACCCGCATCAGGCGCTTGCACCTCGGCTTATGCAACATTACTTTCCTCCCTTGATGGGCACGCAGGTCAGCGGCCCGATACTTGCCATGCCGCCGCCGGCACCCGTGCCGGCCGGCGGATAACGGAACTTTACTTCGCATGCGCCGTCCCGCGCGCGCAGCACGAGGCGGTTGTCCTGGCCGGCTTCCTCGACGAAGACGACGCCGTCGTGGCCGACGATGGTGTCGGCGCCGCCGTTGACTTCCACCGCCGTGCCAAGGGCGACCGGCTGGCCCCTGGTATCGTGCACGGTGACGCTGGCCGCCTGGTAGCGCTCCAGCGTGAAGCCGGCCACCACGCCCGACAGCAGGCGCGGCGCGATCTCGACGCTGGTGGCGCGCACCCGCACGTCGAGCGGCAAGTCGCTGGCGTCGATCGACAACTGGTTGGCGGCGTAGGGCACCAGGTCGGGCACCAGCAGGCGGCCATGGCGGTCGGTGCGGCCGATGATGCGGTTTTCCTGCAGCACCGGTACGTCGGCGATGCCGGCCGAGACCAGGGCAAAGGCGCGGCCGACCTGGCGCGCCGGCAGCACCGCGCCGTCCATGGCGACCAGGGCGCCGGTGGCGCTGACCGCCGTGGTGACGTTGGCGCCGCTGTCCTGCACCAGCACGCCTACCTGGCCGGCGTCGCCCAGGTATTGCAGCTGGGCCTGGCCAAAGCGCTGGCCGGCCTGGCTCGCGCTCTGCACGTTCCAGCCGAAGCCGCCGCCGAAATCGGCCGAGCGGTTCAGGCCCATGTTCCAGGTCGGATCGCCGCCGCGGCGGCCACCGCCGACGCTGGCGCCGATCCGGCCCGGCAGGCTGAAGCTGAGCGAGGCCGACACCCCGCGCGCCGACGACTGGCCGAGGTCCTGGTAGGCATTCACGCCAAGGTAGGCGCCCTCGCCCAGGCGCATCGACCAGGCCAGCGAGGCGATGCGCGAGGTCGCCTGCCCGGCCAGGCGGTAGCCGACCAGGCTGGCGCTCAGCGATTGCCCGGCCGAGGGCGAGAAATTCGCGGTGATGCGGTCGTTGACGCGGTTCACCGGCACGCCTTCGCGGGTGCCGAGGTCGGCGTAATGGGCGCTGGCGCGGGTGCTTTGCACGTCGATCGAAAAACGCGGCGACAGGTACTGGTAGCCGAGCGTGGCCTGGACGCCGCGCCCGTCGCCGCCGCCGCTGGCGGCCAGTGCGCCGTGCAGCACGCCGGCGTGTCCGAGACGCACCAGGGCGCCGGCGCCGGCATTCGCCACGCCGGCGGCGGCTTCCGCGTGCACTTCCAGCGTCAATGCGTCGTTCAGGCCGTGGCGCAGCGAGCCGGTCAGCGCCGGGCGCGCGGCATAGCTGAACGAGCGCAGGCCGTAGTCGCGGCGCGGCACGCCAAAGGCGACGGCGTAGTCGGACAGGCCCGGCGCCAGCAGACGGGTGTCGACATACAGCGGCACCGAGGTGGCGACTTCGCGCCCCAGGCTGTCGCGCGTGACGACGGTGGCCTGGCCGGCGCCGTTCAGGCCCGCCACCTGGTCGAGCACGAAAGGACCGTCCGGCACCGTGGAGCTGTACTGCTGCATGCCGTTCACGTACAGGGCCACGCTGCTCGGCACCACGGCCGAGCCGGCGATCTGCGCCATCGGGTAGGTGACCAGGTCGGGGCGCAGGTCGAAATTCTTGCGCCACTCGATGCCGCCGATGCGCAGCGAACGCGACCAGGTGAGCGAGCGCGTGATCAGGTCCCCTACCTGGAGCGAGGTCAGGGCCACCGGGTCGGCCCAGCTCCACGAGGTGTCGTGGCGCAGGTAGCGGCGCCCGCCGCCATGCAGGGTGGCCACGCCGGTGCTGCTCAGGGCGCCGCGCTCGTCGAACCAGCGTAGTTCGTGCAGCACCGAGGTGCGCGCGTTGGCGCCGAGCTGGGCGTACAGGTCGTAGTTGAGCAGCATGCCGGGGCTGGCGCTGCCGGCGCCGACCGGCCGCGCGCTGCGCGCCTGCAGCCGCACCGGCGTGCGCAGGGCGTCGGCCAGGCGCAGGGCGATGCTCTGGGCGGCGGCGTCGAAGGTATAGGCGAGGCCGGCAATGGCGTCGAGATCGCGCTCGCGCGCGTCGCCGAAGCCGAGGGCCGCCGGATCGAGGCCGAGTTCGCGCAGGGTGTCGGCGTCGACGCGCAAGCCTTGCGCACCGCGCGTGAAGCGGGCCACGGTGCCGGTGTCGGCGCCGTTGAGGGTGACTTCGAGGTAGAGTTCGGCCGGCGCGATGGTGGAGGCAGATGCGGGTGCGGGCAAGGGTGCGCCCGCCTGCGCGCATGCTGCCGGCGGCACGGCGGCAGTCAGGGCCAAGGCCAGGAACGCGCACAGGCGCAGCGCGCGTGCGCGGGTACCGCCTCGCTTCATCGGCGCGTCACTTGGCGCCGGCGTTCTCCGCTGCCACGCTGACAGCGGCGCTGCTCGGGCGCGCGTTGACGTTGGCGCGCACGGTCAGCGGAGCGGCCACGCGTGCCGTCGGCGCAAACGGCAGGCGCCATTCGCGCTCGCGTCCGGCCAGGGCGTAGCCCAGCAAGCCCTTGCTGATTTCGGTTTCCTTGCCGGCGCCGTCGACCAGGGTGGCTGCGCCGACCTGGGCGTGCAAGGTACCGGTATTGTTTACCCGCAGCACCCAGGCGTTGTCCTTGCGCAGCACGTTCCAGGCCAGGTTCGGGGCGGCCGCCTCGTCGCCCGGGGCCACGAACACCGGCACCGAGTACTGCAGGCGGATCGCCACGCCCGAGGCTTGCTCGTCTTCGCGCGGAATCTCGTCGATCAGCAGGCGGTAGGTGCGCTCGGCGTTACCAGCAGTGCCGCCCTTGCGCACCAGGCGGATGGTCTGGCTGCCCTTGGCGCCGACCTCGATGATCGGCGGGCTGGCCACCAGTTCGTCGGTCGGGGTCAGGACGTCTTCGCCGTTGCGCTGGTCCCAGGCAAACACCCGCACCTGCCCATAGACCGGGCGCTCGCCCAGGTTCTGCAGGTTGATGCCGCTGGCGGCCTGGTTGGCGCGCAGGTTGATCGAGACCGGCGAGATCTGCAGGCTCGCCGCCTGCGCGTCCAGTGCCAGGACGGAGCCGACGAGCGCGGCTAGGGCGATGAAGGGGGCCAGGCGGGAACGCAGGGACGGGAAACGGATCATCTATTTAGAAGTAGACGGTGGCGGTGATGGTCGATTTGTAGCTGTCCGGGGTCGGCGTGTTCTGGGCCGGGATTTCACCGAAGACGGTCAGGTTCTGGGCCGCGCC
>DAMABW010000457.1:0-3963 GCA_031999925.1 Massilia sp.
TCAGGCTAGTTATATGCGAAAGCCCGTTAGCGAAAGCTAGCGGGCTTTTTGCTTTTGTGCGTCCATTTTGTGTACGTGATCGTTTGCAGAAGGCGCCGATGATCGGTCGATGATGTAGGGTGGGGACTCGTCCCCACCGCAAGCCATGAACACGGCAACACCGGTGGGTTCGGAGAACCCACCCTACTTCACACCATTACTTTATCGGGTGTGATCGGCAGGTCCCGGATGCGTTTGCCGGTGGCGTGATACACCGCATTCGCAATCGCCGCGGCCACGCCGGTGATGCCGATCTCGCCGACACCTTTCGCGCCCAGTTCGTTGATCTGCTTGTCTTCCTCGTCGACGATGAGAATATCGATGGCGCCGATGTCGGCATTCACCGGTACATGGTAATCGGCCAGGTTGGCATTCACTGCGCGTCCAAAACGCCAATCCATCTCAGTCTTTTCCATCAAGCCCATGCCCATGCCCCAGACGATGCCGCCCATCAGCTGGCTGTGCGTCGTCTTGCGGTTCATGACACGGCCTACGCCATAGGCTCCAACGATGCGCGGCACCCGGATCGTGCCGACATCCGGATCGACATGGACTTCGACGAACACCGCGCCAAACGCATGCATTGCGTAGCGCTTTTTCTCCTCGCCCGGTTCGGCATTCGCATCGGCGCTCACGGGATGGCCGCCGGCACGGGCGACGATGGCCGACATCTGCTCGCGCCGCGCCGGCGCCGCGCGGGACAGCAGCCAGCCGTCGACCGCGTCGATATCGCCGGCGGCCATGCCCGACAAAGGAGAAGCACGATCGGCAATCGCCATGCCGACCAGTTTGTCGCGCAGGGCGCGCGCCGCCTGGTGCACGGCCGGCCCGACACTGGCAACCGTCTGCGAGCCGCCCGATACCGGCGCTTCCGGCAGCGCCGTGTCGCCGAGCTGGAAGCGTACCTTCGATACTGGCAGGCCGAGGGCATCGGCGGCAATCTGCGTCATCACCGTGTAGGTGCCGGTGCCAAGGTCGTGCGAACCGCTGCGCACCATGGCGGTTCCGTCCGGTAGCAGGGTTGCGCTTGCCTTGGCGTTCTTGCGGTTGGCCGGATAGGTGGCGGTCGCCATCCCCCAGCCGACCAGGGTGCGGCCGCTGGTCATCGAGCGCGGCGCCGGATTGCGCTTGTCCCAGCCGAAGCGCGCGGCGGCGACCCGGTAGCATTCGCGCAGCGACTTGCTCGACCACGGAATATCCTTTTCCGGATCCTTTTCGGCATGGTTCGCCAGGCGCAGCTGCACCGGGTCCATGTTCAACTTGTAGGCCAGTTCATCCAGCGCCGATTCGAGCGCGAAACTCCCGCTGGCTTCGCCCGGCGCCCGCATATAGGTCGGCACGCCGACGTTCAGGGTCGCCAGGCGCTGCGAGGTCTGGAGGCTGTCGGACGCATACAGCTTGCGCGTGACGGCCGTGCAGGGCTCGGTGAAATCGTCGAGGAAGGCGGTACTCGAGATCGTATCGTGGCGCACGGCGGCCAGCTTGCCTGCCGTCGATGCGCCGAATGCCAGCCGCTGTTCGGTCAGCGGCCGTGCGCCGACCGGGCCATACATCTGGGTACGCTCGAGCACCAGCTTGACCGGCCGTCCGGCCATCTTCGCCGCCATCGCCGCCAATACGACGTGCGACCACACCGAGCCCTTGCTGCCGAATCCGCCGCCAACGAAAGGACAGATCACGCGCACCTGTTGCGGCGCGATGCCGAAGCTCGACGCCACTGTGCGCTGCACGCCCGAGACGTTCTGGGTCGAGTCGTACATCACCAGGTTGTTGCCGTTCCAGTGCGCGATGGTGGCATGCGGCTCGATCGGATTGTGGTTCTCCATCGGCGTCGTGTAGGTGGCGTCGAGGCGCGCGGCTGCACGCTCCATCGACCGCGCGACGTTGCCGCGCCCCGTGTCCGAAGGCCGCTCGGGCTGCGGTTCCGGCCGGCGCAGCTTTTTCTTCGCCTGCGCAAAATCGAGTTGCGCCCGTTCGGCGCGGTAGCGCACCTGCAGGCGCCGTGCCGCGTCGCGCGCGTGCTCGAAGGTGTCGGCAATCACCACGGCCACCGGCTGCGCGTTGTACCAGACCACGTCGTCCTGCAGCAGCGAGAGCTTGGGATTCGGCGGCTGCTTCTTCTGGTCCGGCTTCGATTGCTCCTTGCCTTCCTTTTTCTCGGAGCCCTGCGGCAGCGCCAGGCGTGGCGCGTTCTGGTGCGTCATGACGGCGATCACGCCCGGCATGTCCTTGACGGCCGCACTGTCGATCGACGCGATACGGCCCTTGGGAATGGTCGACTGCACCATCACCGCATGCGCCAGTTGCGGCAGCTTGTGTTCCGCCGAATAGGTGGCGGCACCGGTGACTTTCAGGCGTCCATCGACGCGGTCGATTCCTTGTCCGACGACGCTCATGCCATTCCTCCCGCACGCCGCAGCGCGCTCACGGTGGCGCGCTGCGCCATGTCGATCTTGAAACGGTTGTCCTCGAAGCCCTGGGCGCCGCGCACCAGCAGCGCCGCCGCTTCGCGCGCACGCGCTTCGTCCAGGCGGTGGCCGGCCAGCAGTGCTTCCGCCGCCGGGACGCGCCAGGGTTTATGCGCAACGCCGCCGAGGGCGATGCGTGCCTGACGGACCACGCCGTCGGCGATGTCGAGGGCCGCCGCCACCGATACCAGGGCAAATGCGTAGCTGGTCCGGTCGCGCACCTTCAGGTAGTGGCTATGGCGCGCGAACGCGGGCGGCGGCAGGTCGACGGCGGTAATCAATTCGCCTGGTGCCAGGGTGGTCTCGGCTTGCGGCTGGTTGCCGGGCAGGCGGTGGAAGTCGTCGATCGGGATCCCGCGGTTGCCGCGCGGCCCGGACACCTGTACGGTGGCGTCCAGCGCGGCCAGTGCCACGTTCATGTCCGAGGGATTGACGGCGATGCAGGACTGGCTGGCGCCGAGGATGGCGTGCATGCGGTTGTAGCCTTCGCGCGCGGCACAACCGCTGCCGGGCAGGCGCTTGTTGCACATTTCGAACGCGGTATCGACGAAGTACGGGCAGCGCGGACGCTGCATCAGGTTGCCGCCCATGGTTGCCATGTTGCGCAACTGGGGCGAGGCGCCTGCCAGCAGGGCCTGCGACAGCAGCGGATAACGGCTGCGCACCAGGGCGTGGTTGGCGGTGTCGCTGTTGCGCGCCAGGGCGCCGATGCGCAGGCCGCCGTTGGGCAGTTCCGCGATATCCGCCAGGCCGACGCGGGTGATGTCGACCAGGCGCAGCGGCCGTTCGACGCCGCCCTTCATGAGGTCGAGCAGGTTGGTGCCGCCGCCGATGAAACGGCTGTCGGCGGATTGCCCCAGGCGCAGCGCGTGCGCGGGATCGGTGGCGCGTTCGTAATCGATGGCATGCATGTGGCGCCCCTCAGACCTTGGCCGTGGCACGCACCGCGGCCACGATGTTGTTGTAGGCGCCGCAGCGGCACAGGTTGCCGCTCATGCGCTCGCGGATCTCGTCGTCGCCGAAGCGCACGACCTGTTCGCGCACGTCGCCGCTTGCCGCGCTGGCCGTGCCGGCGCGCATCTCGGCGATGCAGGCGACGGCGGAACAGATTTGTCCGGGTGTGCAATAGCCGCACTGGAAGGCATCGTGCTCGATGAAGGCGGCCTGGATCGGGGCGAGCTGCTCGCCCTGGGCGATGCCTTCGATGGTGGTGATCTGATCGCCCTCGTGCATGACCGCCAGGGTCAGGCAGGCATTTACCCGGCGGCCGTTGACCAGCACGGTGCAGGCGCCGCACTGGCCACGGTCGCAGCCTTTCTTGGTGCCGGTCATGCCGGCATACTCGCGCAGCGCGTCGAGCAGCGACACGCGCGGCTCGAGCGTCAATGCGTAGGCCTTGCCATTGATGTCGAGCGTGACCGGCCGCGGCGGTATCGCAGGTACGGTGGCAGCCGTT
>DAMABW010000458.1:0-3941 GCA_031999925.1 Massilia sp.
ACTTCTGCGGCTTCTGCTTCTGCCCATACTTCCCGACGATCTCGCCCTTGGCCATCACATGCCCCTGCATCGCCTTGAGCAGCGTATCGCGGTCGGACCCGAATGGCACTTCCAGCATCACATCCAGCGCATACACCTGGAAATGATAATGATGCGCCGCCTCGCCCACCGGCGGCTTCGGCCCGTAATACCCCAGCGACCCGCGCGTATTGCGCCCTTGTAGCACACCCTCGGGATCGGTCAGCCGCCCCTGCTCCTGCACGCCCTCCGGCAAGCTGGTCACGTTCCCCGGAATATTCCAGGCCAGCCAGTGCACGAAGGGCGTGACCGGCTTCGCATCCGGGTCCTCGGCGATGATCGCGTACGACTTCGCTCCCGGCACCGCCTTCCATGACAATGCCGGCGATACGCCATCGGCATACTCGCTGTACTTCTGGTCCAGCATGCCGTCGTTGCGCAAGCTGGACGAGCTCACCGTCAGCGCCCCGGAAGCCTGGGTTTCGGCGCGCTTGTTCGCCAGCGGCACGCCATTGCCCTTGTTCGCCTGCTGCTCCATCGGCCCGGACGGCGGCATTGCGGCCGCGCCGTTCGGTGCGGTGGCGCCGGAACCGGTATAGGCAACGCGGTAGATCACCCCATTCCCATCGTCCGCCATCAACAGCGACCCATCCTTGGCAAACGCCAGCCCCACCGGCCGCGCGATGTGGGTCTTGCCGCCATCGGTCAGGAAACCGGTGACGAAGGGCTCGATGCCTTTCGCCTGCCCGTTCTCGAAACGCACGCGCACGATCTCGTAGCCCGAGGCCGGATTCCGGTTCCAGGATCCGCGCATGGTCACGAAAGCGTCGCCGCGATACTGGGCCGGAAAGGCGCTCTTGTCGGCAAACACGAACTGCATCGGCGCCGCGTGCGCGGTGTAGCCGAGCACCATCGGCGTGCTGCGCGTCTTCCACTCTTCCTTCTTGATCTCGCCCACCGGCGTGCTTTGCGGGTAGATCTCGTTGTTGCCATACACGTGAGGCCAGCCGTACTGCTTGCCCATCTCGATCTTGTTCAGCTCCTCCTGCTGCTGGTTGTCGCCCAGGAAGTCGATGCCGTGGTCGAAGCCCCAGAGCTCGCCGGTCTGCGGGTGCCAGGCGAAGCCGATGGTGTTTCGCAAGCCGCTGGCGAAGATGCTGCGCGATTTGCCGTCCGGCGAGGCGCGCAGCAGGGTGGCGTTTTCCGGGTTGGTTTCGTTGCAGGCATTGCAGGTGCTGCCGACGCTGATGTAGAGCATGCCGTCCGGGCCAAAGGCGATCGTCCGGTTGGCGTGCTGGCCGGCGTCGGGCAGGTCGCCGATCAGCATTTTCAGGTCGCCCAGGCGGCCGTCGGTCTTGATGTCGGCGACGAACAATTCCTTCGCCGTGATGAGGTAGAGCTTGTTGTCGCGGATCGCCAGGCCGTGGGCGCCAGCGCGGTTGGCCACCGTGACTGGGGCGCTGTCGGCACGGCCGTCGCCATTCGTGTCCTTCAGCAGCAGCACGTCGCCCTGGTCGCGCCGGCTCACGTACACGTCGCCGTTCGGCGCCACCGCGATGATGCGCGCGTTCTTCAGGCCGGTGGCAAAGGCGTTCACCGTGAAGCCGCTCGGCGCCTTGATGGCGCGCATGCGCTCGGCGGTCGGTTCCACCTTGTCGGGCTTGAAGATGTTGATGTTGGTGGCGAAGCGGGTGCCGTCGCCTTGCTGGGCGAGGGCGCCGGATACTGCAAGGCCCATCAGGGTGGCCGCGAACGCGCGTTTCATCGTGCAGTCCTTTCGTCGATAGCGTCGGGTGAATATTGGTCGAATTATCCTGCCAGAGACGCACCCGGCGGTATGTGGGGAAACGAACACTGGATGAGTTCGCTTGCTGTTGATTTTTGTCAACTTGTCCACAAATGGGCCATGGATACTTCTCCACTTTCCCTGGAAACGACCATGACCGCCACTCCCGCCGCGCTGCTCGACACCTTCAAGAGGGGCGCGCGCGGCCTGCTTGCCTGGCCGGATTCGGCCCCGATCGACTACCCCTTCGCCGACAGCGACATCGCCCAACTGCACCGGGTAGCCCCGGCAGGCGACGCGCCCCTCGACGACCAGACCTGGAACGACCTGCTGCTGCCGCGCTACCACGAGAGCCTGAGCAGCGGCGTCAGCATCTTCGGGCGCCAGGGCCTTTACCGGCGCCTGCGCGGCGGCGCCAGCGATGTGGAATGCGCCGACCAGGCCGAACGCCTGCGCGCGCTGATGGCCGATCCGGCGCAGTGCACCCAGCTGGAAGCGTCCCTGCGTCCCTTGCGCGATGCCGATACCGAAACGGCGGCTTTGCTGTTCGAGGGGAAGGCGCTCTCTGCGCCGCCTTGGCTGCGCTGGACCTGGCTGCTGCCGCTGGCGCTGCTGGCCTCGATTGCCGGCGTCATCCTCACGCCCCTGTCCTGGCTGGCCACCGCGGGCATCCTGTATCTGCTGATCGCCGGGCAGATGCGCTACCACGAGCGGGTCGAAGCCTGGAAGCACGCGCTGAACACGCTGCAGATGCTGCTCCTGGCGAGCAGCACCGTCGGCACCCGCGACGCGGCGGCGCCGGACGCACTGCGCGAGGGCGCCCAGCACGCCGCCAAGCTGGGCGGGCGCCTGTCGCGCTCGATGTTCGTGCGCATGAGCCAGGACGGCGGGGCCTATGGCGACTGGTTCATGCTGTCGAACGTGAAGCACTATTACCGGACCCAGGCCATCGTCTTTGCCGAGCGTGACTTCCTGATCGGCTGTTACCTGGCCTGCGCCGAGCTCGAGGCCGACCTGGCGCTGGCGCGCAGCCTGCTCGCAGCATCGCAGTGGTGCTGGACCGAACGAAGCGGCGGCGCCATCGAGATCGAGGCCGGCGTGCATCCGCTGCTGGCGGCGCCGGCCGGGTTGTCGGTGGCGCTGCAGGACAAGGGCGCCTTCATTTCGGGGCCGAACGGTTCGGGCAAGAGCACCTTCCTGCGCATGCTGGGGCTGAACCTGGTGGTGGCGCGCGCCTTCGGCTTCTGCCATGCGCACCGCGCGCGGCTGCCGGCGCTGCCGGTGTATGCGAGCATGCAGAACGAGGACTCGCTGCTGGAGGGCCAGAGCCTGTACATGGCCGAGCTGCGCCGGGCAAAGGAATTGATTGCGCTGGCCGAGGGGCCGCATCCGGGCATTTGCCTGATCGACGAGATCTTCCGCGGTACGAACCACGTGGAGTCGGTGGCGTCCAGTGCGGCGGTGCTCGATACGCTGGCGGCGCGGGCACGGGTGGTGGTGTCGTCGCATAACCTGGTGCTGGCGTCGTTGCTGGAGCACCGGCTGGAGGCGTTGTGCATCGGCCGCGATGGGGAGGGCAGGCTGGTGCTGGCGCCGGGCGTGCTGGCGCAGACGAATGGTATCGCGCTGCTGGCGTCGCAGGGATTCGGTGCGGAGATCGAAGGGAAGGCGAAGAAGGTGGCGGACTGGCTGGAGTCTTATCTCGGCCAGCCGGAAGCCGGTGCGCATGTGCTGTAGGGTGGGCCGGGCCGCGATAGGCGCCCCTGTGCCCACGCGTTACGTGTGCATGGTGATTGCTTCCTAAGCAGGCTAGCAATACTCATGCTTCACGCGTGGGCACGGGGCGCCCACCCTACGGATTCATACGCTCACGCCCGCAAGCACGTCGTGGGGTATCGAACGGCGGTTGAACGCGCGGACGGCGAAGCCGTCCACCCTACACAACTCGATGAAGCGTTTCAGGCCAACGCCTTCGTCACCTGCGCGGCAGCGGCGTCCCCTTGTCGATCACCTCGCGGCAATCGCCGCGCATGCGCGCATTGTCGTAGTCGGTCCAGCCATAGCTGTCGACATAGCGCTTGTGACGCTTCCACTGCGCGCTGGCGATGCTCCACTCCAGGCGCTCGCCGGGATAGCG
>DAMABW010000459.1:0-3938 GCA_031999925.1 Massilia sp.
CCTGGTCCGTCGCGACCGAGCCTGCCGCCATGACGGCGCCCGCGGACGCACTGGCCGACACCGATTCCTTCTTCGCCAAGCTGTTCGACGCCGACACGACGCTCGACCTCGATCCCGACGAACCGCCGCCGATGGACCTGCACGACATCGTGAACCACGAGGCCGGCCTGCAGTTCACCACCCTCCCCGGCAGCGCGGCGACCTGCCACGACGCGCGCCACCTCTGCCTGTCGATCCCGCCGCCCATCCGGCCGCCTCGCCCTGCCTGACGCTCCCCCGCCGCACGTACGCGCCGCATCCGTTTGCGGCCCGCGCGCGCATGACCGTCGACACATCAACGAGGTAATGACATGGAATGGCTTTTCGACCCCACCATCTGGGTGGGCCTTTTTACACTGGTGCTGCTGGAAATCGTCCTCGGCATCGACAACCTGATTTTCATCGCGATCCTGGCCGATAAACTGCCGCCGCACCAGCGCGACAAGGCGCGCCTGCTCGGCCTGTCGCTGGCGATGGGCATGCGCCTGGGCCTGTTGACCATCGTGTCCTGGCTGGTGACGCTGACCACGCCGCTGTTTTCGCTCGGCTCGTTCAGCTTCTCGGGGCGCGACCTGATCCTCCTGGTCGGCGGTATCTTCCTGCTGTTCAAGGCGACCATGGAACTGCATGAGCGCCTGGAGGGCGTGGAGCATATGCAGAGCGAATCGAAGGTGTACGCCAGCTTCGCCGCGGTGGTCGCCCAGATCGTCGTGCTCGACGCCGTGTTCTCGCTCGACGCCGTGATCACCGCGGTCGGCATGGTCGACGAGTTGGGCGTCATGATGGCGGCCGTGGTCATCTCGATCGGCGTGATGATCCTGGCCTCGAAGCCGCTGACCCGCTTCGTGAATGCCCACCCGACCGTCGTGGTGCTGTGCCTGAGCTTCCTGCTGATGATCGGCCTGAGCCTGGTGGCCGAAGGCCTGGGCTTCCACATTCCGAAGGGTTACCTGTACGCCGCGATCGGCTTCTCGATCGTGATCGAGGCCCTGAACCAGTTCGCGCGCCGTAACTTCCTGAAGAACGCCGCGCGCGTGCCGCTGCGCGAACGCACCGCCGACTCGGTGTTGCGCCTGCTGGGCAGCCGCAAGCGCGGCGTCCCGGCCCAGGCAGAAGCCGAGGCGCAGGAAGAAGCGCCGCTGGAACAGCCCTTCGCGGTCGAAGAACGGAATATGGTCAGCGGCGTGCTGACCCTGGCCGACCGCTCGATCCGCTCGATCATGACGCCGCGTTCGGAAATGTCGTGGGTGAACCTGGAGCATGCGCCGCCCGCCATCCTGGCCCAGTTGCGCGACACCCCGCACAGCCTGCTGCCGGTGTGCCGCGGCGACCTCGATAACGTGGTCGGCGTGGCACGCACCAAGGACCTGATCGCGGCGCTGCTGCTGCGCGAGGGCGCCGACCTGCCGGTGGAAGCGAGCGTCGCGCCGGTCATGCGCACGCCGATCATCCTGCCTGAGACGAGCGGCGTGCTGCGGGCGATGGACACCCTGAAGCGCGCGCATGGCCAGCTGGTGCTGGTGTCCGACGAGTACGGCACGGTGCAGGGCCTGCTGACGCCGATCGACATCCTGGAAGCGATCGCCGGCGAATTCCCCGACGAGGACGAGCAGCCGGCGGTGCGTCCGCAAGGCCCCGGCATGTGGGAAGTCGACGGCGCCGCCGACCTGCACCTGCTCGAGCAGGTACTGGAAACCGACGCGCTGGTGGGCGAGTCCGACGACTACACCTCGCTCGCCGGCTTCCTGCTGGCGCGCTTCGAGACCTTCCCCGAAGCCGGCCAGGCGATCGAACTCGATGGCCTGCGCTTCGAGATCCTGGCCGTCGAGGAAAGGCGCATCGCCCGCGTCGCCATCCGCCGCATCGAAGCCACCGTGCAGGAACCGGCGGCGTAGCCAGCGGAAGTCAGCCTGGCGCGCGGGCCAGGGCGCTGCCCTGCTCGACGAAGCTGGCGCCGGCGCCGTGGAAGGGAACGCAGCCTTCGTCGCTGACGACGTTTGCGCGCGCGTCGTCGAGTTCGACCACGAGGGTGCACAGCGCCGGGCGGTCGATCTGGCCGTCGGGCTGGAACACGGGCACCTTGGCGACCAGGCGCGTGCCGGCGCGCGTGGCGTAGCCCTGCACGTGGCCAGTATGCCGGCTCAGGTTCGGCGCGACGATGGACAGGTCGATCGCATAGCCGTTCGGCTCGACCTGGGTCACGCGCAGGCGCGCGCTGCCGGCCGCGGCGGCGTTCGGCGCCGTCTGGTAGACGACGGTTTGCGCAGGCTCGGCCTGCGCCTGCCCCAACACGGCGAAGAGGAAAGACAGGAGGATGCGTTTCATGGGCGACATTCTTGTTCGATGTTAATAAGGCAAGCGCAACAACGAAAGCTACCAGGTCGCGGCGCGTCTCGCGGCCCGGCTCGGCCTGCCGCGCGTGCACCCGGTCGACAACCATACCGGCGACCGCATGGATGTTCCCGACCTCAAGGCCTTTGCACGTTCGCTCGAAGCGGCCTGGAAGGCGGGCAGCGGCGCGCAATGGCAGGCAAGGCAACAACAGGAGGCCGTCCTGGGCGCGGCGGGCGATTTGCTGCCGTTCTACCGCTACATCAACACGCCCGAAAGCTTGACACTGCTGGCGCAGATCAACGTCAGCGCCGCGCTGCGCGCCAGGTCGCCGGACGGCTACCCGCAGATGTTCGTGGCCGGCTGGGAAATCCGCAATCTGCGCATGGTGGCGAACGTGCGCGAAACCTTCCGCGAGCGCGCCGGCGCCCGCGTGCTGTCGGTCGTCGGCAGCGCGCATAAACCCTGGTTCGATGCCTGGCTTGGGCAGATGCAGGGCGTCGACATCGTGGATGTCGCAACCGTATTGAAATGATATCGAACGGCCGGAGCGGCCCCTCCGGCTGTTCAGATAGCAAAAAATCACATCCGCAAACGCTCGTACGCTTTGTGAACGGAAAAAGACAATTTCTCACTTTATTGTAGGAATCTTCTTACATTAAAAGAAAGTTTCCCGTTGGAATGTAGATGTTCTTGATAGCATGCCTTCCAACGTGAAGACAGTTCCTTCCTCCCCGTAGTCGAAGCCTTTCTCACTCCCGTTTCCACTCCGCTAATCGACTTTTTTGCGCATCGTCTCCGCGCAATGGCCTCGCTCGCCCTGAAAAAAGCACAGCGGTCGCATTGTCACGCTTTCGAAACTTAGGTGCCTATATCCATGCAATCCGTTTCCCTTTCCTTCCCGGCGCGGCGCACTGCCATTGCCGAAGTCGTCTTCGTGATGTTGAGCGGTGTGTGCATGCTCGACGCAGCAGCCCAGACCGTCCCGAGCCCGGGCGCCGTGCTCGATTCCACCCGCCCGGCCGCGTCCGTGATACCGGCGCCGAAGCAGGACGGCAGCCTGGTGCTGCCGTCGGCCGTGGATGCCGCCGCGCTCGACCCGAATGCCGCGCGCACCCAGGTGAACGCCTTCCGCATCGTCGGCAACAAGGAAATCGATGCCGTCACCCTGCATGGCCTGATCGACAGCGAAGCCGGCAAGCCGCTCAATCTGTTCGAGCTGAGCAAGATTGCACGTGTGATCACCGAGTTCTACCGCAGCCACGGCTTCCCGGTCGCGCGCGCTGTGATCCCGGCCCAGAAAGTCGAGAACGGCACCGTTACCATCGAAGTCATCGAAGGCCGCATCGACCGCACCACCTTCACCGGCAATACCCTCTACAGCACCGAATTCCTGCAACGCTGGGCCGCCCCGCTGCTGGGCCAGACCGTGCGCGTGGCCTCGCTCGAAGAGCGCGTGCTAACCCTGAACGACCTGCCCGGCCTGCAGACCCAGGCGGTCCTGCTGCCGGGCCTGGAGTACGGCACCACCACCACCGAATTCCTGGCCACCGAAAAAGTGTACGACG
>DAMABW010000460.1:0-3927 GCA_031999925.1 Massilia sp.
CCTGTCGCTGGCGGCGCCGCTGGAAGTGGTGCGCTGGGGCTCGCGCATCTTCTCGACCGGGCTGCAACTGGCCCTGCCGATCATCGGCGCGATCCTGATCGTCAACGTCGCGCTCGGCATCCTCACGCGCGCGGCGCCGCAGCTGAACATCTTCGGCATCGGCTTCCCGATCACGCTCGGGGTCGGCCTGCTGACCCTGAGCATCGCCCTGCCCTACCTGGGCACGCCGATCGTGAACCTGTTCAACGAAGGGATCGAGGCCGGACGGCGGATTCCCCGCGTAGCAAGCGAGCGGGTACCGCCAACGCCTCCAGCCCCCGCCCCTGCCGCGCCTGTACCGAATTAACAACTCGGATGTGACGCTCGCTGCAGAGTCACTATTCCAGGCACCGTCCGCACGCGAGAAATCACTCCTCGCACCGCAACAGCCGCTGCGCTATTATGCAATGTAAATACGGACCGAACCCCTGGGCATTTGCTCAGCGGTCACGGAGGACAGCTTGAACCTCTCACCTTTACCGCTTGCCGTCTTCGTGGTCGATGCCGCCGGCATCATCACCAGCTGGAACCGGGCCTGCGAAAAACTGGCGGGCTATACGGCGGCGGACATCCGCAACCAGACCCTGGACCGCATCGTCGCCTTCGACGATCCCGCCGGCGCCCCGGTCTCGATGGCGGCGCGCGCCGATGCCGAATCCACCGGCCACCTGCTCTGCGCCAACGGCAGTCGCCTGCCGATCCGCGTGACGGTGGCGCCGCAATCCTATGCCAGCGACCAGCCCGGCGACCAGGCCGGCGTCTACAGCGTGATCGTCATCCCGCGCACCGGCACGACTCTGCCGCGCTATTCGCTGATCCAGGACTTGCCGGTGGCCGACATCATCGAGGGCTTGCCCTGCGTGTTCTACGTGATCGACCAGAGCGGCCACCTGCTGCTGTGGAACCACCAGCTCGAAGAGGCGCTGGAAATGTCGAGCGAGGAGCTGCCGACCAGTAACGTGAAATTCTTCTTCGACGAGAAGGAGCGGCCGGCCATCGTCCAGAAAATCCTCGACGCCTTCGACTACGGCGCCTCGTCGCACGAAGCCGAGATGATCGGCAAGCATGGCAAGCGCACGACCTTCCTGTTCCACTGCGCACGCACCAGCCTGGGCAGTTTGCCGTGCGTGTTCGGTACCGGGCTCGATATCGAGGCGCGCAAGCAGACCGAGCAGGGCCTGCGGGTGCGCGAGCGCGCCATTTATTCGAGCGTGAACGCGATCGTGATCACCTGTTGCGAAGGCGGCGACAACAAGATCGAGTACGTGAACCCTGCGTTCGAGCAGATGACCGGCTACACGCTGGCGGAAATCAAGGGCCGCAATCCGCGCTTCATGCGCATCGAGGGTTGCGACGTGCAGGAGCACAAGCGCGTGCACGATGCCCTCAAGCGCAAGCAGGGCATCCGCGCGGTGCTGCGCAACCAGCGCAAGAACGGCGAAGTCTTCTGGAACGACCTGCGCATCGACCCGGTAAGCAATATCGATGGCGAGGTGACGCATTTCGTGGCCGTCATCAACGACATCACCGAAGCGCGCCATTACGAGCGGCGCCTGCACCACCTGGCCCACCACGATCCGCTCACCGGCCTGGCGAACCGTACCCTGCTGCAGGATCAATTGAAGGAAGCGATCGAGTCGGCGCTGCACAACGGCGCGATGGGCGCCCTTGCCTTCCTCGACCTCGACAACTTCAAGCACATCAACGACAACCTGGGCCACGACGCCGGCGACGAGGTGCTGCAGGAAATCGCCAACCGCCTGAAGGCGAACATGCGCGACCACGACACCGTGGCGCGCGTCGGCGGAGACGAGTTCGTGCTGGTCATCAAGGACCAGCCCAGCCTGGAACACGTGGCCGACCTGGTCGAACGCATCCGGCGCAGCGTGCGCGAACCGATCGAGGTCGCCGGCAAGGAAATCGTGCCCGGCACCAGCATCGGCGTCGCCCTGTTCCCGCTCGACGGCGACAATGTCGACCGCATCATGCGCGCCGCCGACGCCGCCATGTACCACGCCAAGACCCTGGGCAAGAACAATTGCCAGTTCTATTCGGACGAGCTGAACCAGATCGTGCACCAGCACCTGATGCTCGAAGCCAGCCTCAGCCGCGCGATCCGCAACGACGAAATGATGCTCGGCTACCAGCCGAAGGTCGACCTGCGCACCGGCAAGGTGGTCGGCGCCGAAGCCCTGGTGCGCTGGCGCCATCCCGAGCAAGGCATGATCTCGCCCGACGAATTCATCCCCGTGGCCGAAGAAACCGGCCTCATCGTGCCGCTGGGCGAGTGGGTGCTGGCCGAGGCCTGCGGCGCCCTGAAGGCCCTGCAGGCGCTCGGCATCGAGGACTTCGTCATCTCGGTCAACCTGTCGGCGCGCCAGCTGCGCCAGCGCCATTTTGCGCACCATTTGGCGGAGGTGCTGAAACGCCATGGGGTCGATCCCCGCATGCTGGAGCTGGAAGTGACGGAGAGTCAGCTGATGGACCGTCCGGCCGAGGCAATGGAAGCGCTGGCGGAACTGAAGGCGCTCGGCGTGCGCCTGTCGATCGACGACTTCGGCACCGGGTATTCGAGCCTCAGCCACCTGCAGAAATTCCCGGTCGACTTCATCAAGATCGACCGTTCCTTCCTCGGCGGCGGCGTGCACGACGGCCACGCCGTGATCACGCGCGCCATCATCGCCCTCGGCCATAGCCTGAAAATGAAGGTGATCGCCGAGGGCGTGGAAACGAAGGAACAGCTGGCCTTCCTGCGCAACCATGACTGCGACCAGATGCAGGGGTATTACTTCAGCGCGGCGCTGTCGCAAGACCAATTGCAGGAAATGGTGCGCAACGACGACCGGCTGCCGGCCTAGCGCGCATGCGCCGCATGCGCGCGCCGGCGGCTACAATCGCCGCATCGCCCAATCTCGCTTGCACCGCCCGCCATGACGCCGATCCAGGATCTCTTGCACCGCATCGTCTGGGACCTCGACTTCGGCAATGCCCACTTCGTCATCGGCTACCACGACCGCAGGTTCGACCGCATCGTGCGCGTCACCTTCGAGCGCGTGAACCTCGCGCGCGGCCAGCATTTCGCCTTCGATGTGATCGGCAACGATGGCAACACCCGCATGATTCCGTTTCACCGCGTGCGCGAGGTGACGCGCAACGGGGAACTCATCTGGCAGCGGCCCGCACCCGGCTGAGTTCCACATCCGCAGGCCGCAGCGGCCACCACTGGGCCACACCCCAGGCCAATTCCGGCACCAGCAGCAGCCACAGCAGCGGAGCGCCGGTCGCCGCCAGGGTCCAGGCCATCCAGCCTGAAAACAGGAAGCGCGCCGCGCCGTCGTACAGGCCGAGTCGGCGGCTGGGGTGGCGCAGGCGCAGCAGCGACCACACGACCACGACGCTGCCCAGCAGGCCGCCGATGAACAGGTGGAAGGCCTCGAAAGCCGGCAGCGGCGCGCCGCCCAACTGGACGTTCAGGGTCGACATCAGCGTGTGCATGAACGCCAGCGTCCAGGGTGTGGCCAACGGTGCGGTGACAGCCAGGTCGTACAAGGCACTGGCCTGCACCAGCTTGCGGTAGGCGGAAAGTTGCATCGGATGCTCCCGTGATCGAAAGACCCATGGTGAAGCCTGGAGAACACTCCAGGGTCAAGCATTTTCGGAGCAATCGGCATGCGCATTGGAGAACTGGCCGCAGCGACCGGCCTGAGCCGCGACACCCTGCGCTTCTACGAAGAACGCGGGCTGCTGGCGGCGCGAAGGCGTGCAAACGGCTACCGCGATTATCCGGCAGAGGCGGTCGAGTGGCTGTGCTATCTGCGCAGCGCGCAGGCGCTGGGGTTCACGCTGGCCGAGATCGAGGCGGGCATGCCGCTGCTGGCCGATCCGGCG
>DAMABW010000461.1:0-3909 GCA_031999925.1 Massilia sp.
ATTTCGGCGGCGCGGTCGGCATCATGATGCTGGCTGTCTGGGGCCTGCTCGACTGGCGCGACTTCAAGGGGCTGAACGCGCCGCGTACCTTGTTGGTGAGCGCGGCCAACACGGTGGCCGTGCTGGCCTTCGTGCTGGCCGGTGCCGTGCACTGGCCGGCGACCTTGGGGATGCTGGCTGGCGCACTGGCCGGCGGCTATGGCGGCGCCTGGCTGGGCCGGCGCGCGCCTGCCGACGTGGTGCGCGCCGTCACCTTGCTGGCCACGTCCTGCATCACATTGGCCTTTTTCGCCAAGACCTACGCCCCCGCGCTGCTGGGGCGCTAACCGAAGGGAGACACCATGTTCGACGCATTCATGGCAACGATCGGCACGCTGGGCATCATCGCCAGCATCCTGGCCAAGCTGAAGCCGGCCAGGCCGGACCGTCGCTAGAGCTTGATCAGCTCGACGCGGCGGTTCTTCGCGCGGCCGCTGTCGTCCTTGTTGTCGGCCAGCGGCTTGTCGGCGCCGTGGCCGGCGGTGCGCAGGCGCTTGGCGTCGATGCCGTCCTTCACCAGGCTCTGCAGCACGGCGTCGGCGCGTGCTTTCGAGAGCGCCAGGTTGCGCGCGCCATCGCCGCTGTTGTCGGTGTGGCCTTCGATCGCCAGCTTCAAGGCCGGATCGGTTTTCAAGAGCTTGGTGATCTCGTCCACGGCCGGCTTGCCGTCGGGGCGGATGCTGGCCTTGTCGGTGTCGAAGTTGATGTACAGGGCAACCTTGCCCTTCGCATCGAGTTCCTTGCGCATGGCGTCGGCCGTGACCAGGGCCACGCTTTGCTGCATCGCTTTCTCGCGCACCGCCAGCAGGCGGGTTTCGCTGTCGTTCGACATCAGCGCCAGCCAGACGTTCGCATCTGGCGTGCGCACCAGGTAGCTGTCGTAGGACATGGTGTGGTCCGCATAGCGCATCATGTCCTTGTGCAGCATGTATTCGGTGATCTCCTTGCCGCGCTGGTCCTTGCCGGTATTCGCAGCCAGCAGGGTCTTGTCGTCCGGGCCGACGGCGTTGACCTTCACACCGCCCAGGGCCTTGATCGCCGCCTCGTAGTTGCGGCGCACCGCCCATGCCGACATGTTGGCGGCCTTGATCGGGAAGGTGCGCGTCTCGACCTCGCCTTCGACGTTGCGCAGTTCCTTGCCGACGATGATGCTCACGGCGTCGAAGTTGGCGTGCTGCGTGAACTGCGCGCCCTGGTGCAGGCCCGGCGGATAGGCCAGGTAGGGGAAAGGCGGCAGCGCGGCCGTGGACACGGGCAGGCTGGCGATGTCCACCGGTTGCGCCGCCGCTGCCGGTGCGCCGCCCGCCGCGACCGGCGTGTCGCGGCTGCCTTCGAAGCCGACCGTCTGGACGAAGGGTTTTTCCTCGACCGTCAGCAGGCCGGTCTCGCTGTCGTTGGTCGTGACCACGATCCAGTGGCGCGCATCGCCCTTGCGGGCCAGGTAGACGTCGTAGGACATGCGCAGGTCCGGAATCAGCAGGATCTCCTTGCGCAGGTAATAGTCATCGCCGCCGACAGCCGCGACGATCGTGGGATGTTCCGGTTGCACGGTGTTCACCTTGACCGCGCCGATTGCCCCCATCGCGTTCTCGTAGTTGCGGCGCACCTCGAGTTCCGACATGTCGGCGTCGCGGTGCGCGAACTTGCGCGTCATGACGCGCCCTTCGAGCGCGTGCAGGTGGTCGCCGAGGATCACATGGACGCGGTCCATCGGCACCTCGCGGGTCCAGCGCCCGCCCGACTGCACCTTGGGCGGATAGTCGACGTAGGGGAAGGGCGGAATCGTGGCGGCCGCTTCCGGCACTGTGCTGAAGTCGAAGGGAAGGTCCGGTATCGCCGGGCGCGCGCCCTTGGCGGCCTCGGTGCCGGTCGTGGCAGCCGGGGTGGCGGCCGGCGCGGACCCGGCCGACGCGGTCGATGCGGCCAATGCGGCCGGCGTGGCCGATGCCGGTGCCGCGGCGGGTTCGGCGTTCTTCTTGCAAGCCGCCAGAGGCAGGCTCAATACGATAAGGAGGGGTAGCAGACGCAGCGGTATCGTTTTCATGGATGGGAACAAGAGTGTGCACGAGCCGGAAAGCAGGCGCCGTACGCCTTGTCTACCTTGAAGAGCTCTCCAGGCGCCGCCGCCTGCCGGATTGCTTTGCCGGGCAAACGGACGTGCGCACCGCATTTTAAGCGTGCCCAGCCATGAATACGCCAGGATTATTGCATTTTATTCATCACGCATGAGATGGCCGGAAAAACCGGCATTCACAGCCGCGCCAGCCGTGCCAGGGCCAGTTGCAGGGTGTCGTCCTGCTTGGCGAAGCAGAAGCGCACGATGCCTGACTCCTGCGCCTGGCTGTAGAAGGCCGAGACCGGAATTGCCGCCACCTTGCATTCGCTCGTGAGCCACTGCGCGAACTCGGCTTCCGGCATGTCGGAGATCGCGCTGTAGTCGACGCACTGGAAATAGGTGCCGTCGGCCGGCAGCAGGCGCAGGCGCGTGCCGGCCAGGCCGGCGCGGAACAGATCGCGCTTGCGCTGGTAGAACGCGGGCAGTTCGATGTATGGCGCCGGGTTCGCCATGTAGCGCGCCAGGCCATGCTGCATCGGCGTGTTCACGGTGAACACGTTGTACTGGTGCAGTTTGCGGAACTCGGCGCTGAGCGGCGCCGGCGCGGCTACGTAGCCGACCTTCCAGCCGGTCACGTGGTAAGTTTTGCCGAAGCTCGACACCACGAAGGCGCGCTCGGCCAGTACCGGGTGGCCCGCCATCGATTCGTGGCGCTGGCCGTCGTAGACCATGTGTTCGTAGACTTCGTCCGAGAGGATCAGGATGCGGGTGCCGGCGACAATGTCCGCCAGGCGATCGAGGTCGGCGCGGCGCAGGATCGCGCCGGTGGGATTGTGCGGCGAGTTCACCACGATGAGGCGGGTGCGTGGCGTGACCGCCGCTGCCAGCTTGTCCCAGGGCACGGTGTAGCCGTCCGGCCCAACTTCCATGCTGACCGGCACCGCCACGCCGCCCGCCAACGCAATCGCCGGCGAATAGCTGTCGTAGGCCGGTTCGATGACGATGGCTTCGTCGCCCGGATGCACGCAGCACAGGATGGCCGTGGTCAGCGCCTGGGTGGCGCCGGCCGTGACCGTGATCTCCGTGTTGGCGTCGTAGCTGCGGCCGTAGAGCTTGCCGATCTTGGCGGCGATGGCGTCGCGCAGCGCGGGTACGCCCGGCATCGGCGGGTACTGGTTGTGGCCGGCGCGCATGGCCTCGTTGACGTAGTCGAGCAGGAGCGGGTCGCAGCCGAAGTCGGGAAAGCCCTGGCCGAGGTTGACGGCGCCATGCTGGACGGCGAGGGCCGACATGGTGGAAAAGACGGTGGCGCCAACGGCGGGCAAGCGCGACTGCAGTGCGGGAGTGCTCATGGTCGGTAACGAAGTGGTGGGTTTGCTTATTCTACCGGCGCCAGCGCCTGCGCTTTCACCCAGGCCTCGGGCAGCATGATGCGGAACAGGCCGGCCTGTGCGGTCTTGCGGCCGAGTTTCAGCAGGGCTTTATCCTTTGTGACAAGGATGGCGGCATTGGCGTCGCGCGCCAGTTCCAGGAATTTCTGGTCGTCACGGTCGCTGCACACCGGCAGGCGGACCGGCTTGCTGTCGGGCGCCACCACCCTGACCAGCGCATCGAAACGGACAGCGGCCTGCTCGCGGCTGGTCTCGTCGAGAGGAAGGTGGGGGTAGTGCAGGACCACGCGATACTCGTCGCGGCAGTCGGCACGTGTCACGGCCTGGACCGCGCCGGCTTCGAGGGCGTGCAGGAGACTGTCCCAGCGTTTGTCGTGAAAGACAAACAGATCAAGGCAGACATTGGTATCGAGAACGATGACC
>DAMABW010000462.1:0-3902 GCA_031999925.1 Massilia sp.
CTTGCACAGCCAGCCAGGCATGGCAACGAACGGCAATTATGGCGGCGTCTGCGCTTCGCCGTCGGGCTTCATGTCGATCAAGACGGCCAGCCACAATCCGCAAAACTCGTGTAGTACCAACCGTTCGCACGGCTACTGGAAAACCCACAGCAATGTCTGGCGCTCGAGCTGCGGCCTGCATCCGGACAC
Organism: Massilia sp.; assembly: GCA_031999925.1. GTDB lineage: Bacteria > Pseudomonadota > Gammaproteobacteria > Burkholderiales > Burkholderiaceae_D > Telluria. The sequence goes on from DAMABW010000462.1 coordinate 190, forward strand.
GCCGTTCACTTCGGTGCTGGAAGCGCGCGGCGCTTATGCCGGCCTGAAGGATTACACCCTGATGCAAATCCTTGCGCCGAACAAGGCGGTCAAGATGATCGACCGCAACAACGTAGCCATGCAAATGATTACGGCGCTGCTCAATGCCCGCCTGTCGGCGCGTCTTGGCATTCCGAGCGTATTGCCGGAAGACAAGGTCGTCGCGATCTGGGACGAATTCACCATCAAGGGTTCGTACACACCGAGCGGCAGTGCCAAGCCGTGGAGCGGCGCGCAACTGGCCGGCTACCTCGAAACCACCTTCCGTTAGCCTGAGCCGACGCCGTACGCATGCGTAGTTCGCCGATCTGGCGCCTGGTTCCCGGCCAGCGCCTGGTGCACCGCTGCCACGACGGCGAATGCGTGCTCTTCAACGACCTGACGGGCGCTACCCACCTGCTCGGCCAGGACGTCCTCGATGTGCTCGGCATGCTGCGCGCCGGACCGCAACCGGCCGCCATGCTGGCCAGCGCAGCCGGTGCGGGTGCCGAATCGAATCCTGGCCTCGATCCCACGTTTGATCCCGCGCTTGATTCCCATTTCCTGGACGAAGTCGACGAACTGCTAGCCGACCTGGCCGCCCTGTCCCTGGTCGAGGTCCAGCCTTGCTGACCCTGGCCAACCTCGGTCCCGATGAAGTGCGCGCGCGTCTGCGCGGCCCCGGCCTGCGCCTGCAGACCGGCCCTTTCGTTACTTGCGTGCGCAGTCCGCTGGCGCCGCTCGCCGATGCCCTGCGGGCGATGTACGCCGACTATCCGGTGCTCGACGAAGGCAGCCTGGCCGATTTCCACGTGCGCCTGAGCGGTTCGCGCGGCCTGCGCCGCCTGCTGAGGCCGCAAGTGCACTTCCACTACGACGGCATGGCGCCGTTCCAGCCGCTGCCCTTGAACCAGGCCTTCCCGATGTTCGAATGGGCGATGAACTGGTGCGTCTCGAGCCAGGCCAATTCCTGGCTGGTGATCCACGCCGCCGTGATCGAAAAGGGCGGCGTGGCGGCGATCCTGCCGGCGCCGCCCGGCTCCGGCAAGAGCACGCTGTGCGCGGCCCTGGTCAACCGCGGCTGGCGCCTGCTGTCCGACGAGCTGACCCTGGTCCGGCTCGACGATGGCCGCATCGATCCGCTGCCGCGTCCGGTCAGCCTGAAGAATGCCTCGATCGGCATCATCCGCGACTATGCGCCGGCGGCCGCCTTTACGCGCCCGGTGGCCGATACGGTGAAGGGCACCGTGGCCCATATGCGCGCATCGCGCGACAGCGTGGCGCGCGCCGCCGAAGCGGCGACGCCGGCCTGGATCGTGTTTCCGAAGTGGCAGGGCGGGGCGCCGGCGGCATTGACCCCGGTGCCGCAGGCACGCGCCCACATGCGCCTGGCCGAGAATGCCTTTAACTACAGCCTGCTGGGCGAAGCCGGCTTCCACACAGTGGCGCGCCTGGTCGACGGCGTGCGCACCTTCGATTTCAGCTACGGCGTGCTCGACGACGCCATCGCTGTGTTCGAACGCTTGCTGGGAGCGCGCACAGGGGAGGGTGCATGACAGCGCCGCTGCCCTTGCTGTTGCGTGCCTTGCGCGAGCCGGGCGCCATGGCGCGCTTCGACGAGCGCGAATGGGACTTGCTGCTGCGCCAGGCCCTGGCCGCGAACCTGGCCGCCACCCTGGGCTTGCTGGCCGAGGAAGCCGGCATCCTCGCGGCCTTGCCGCAACGGGTGCAGCGCCGCCTGGGCTGGGCGCGCACGGTCTGGGAGCGCCATCTGCGCGCGGTCGCTTTCGAACTGAAACAGATCAAGCTGGCGCTGGCCGAGGCCGGCGTGCCGCTGATCCTGCTCAAGGGCGGCGCCTATGCCAGTGCCGGCTTGCCGGCTGGCGCGGGCCGGCTGTTCTCCGACATCGACATCCTGGTGCCGAAGGAACGCCTGCCCGAGGTCGAAAGCATGCTGATGCTGCACGGCTGGGCCGGCACCCACCACGACGCCTACGACCAGCGCTATTACCGCGAATGGATGCACGAGCTGCCGCCGATGCAGCACATGCGCCGCGCCAGCGTGATCGACGTGCACCACGCGATCCTGCCGGAAACGGCAGCCCTGCGGCCCGACCCGGCGCGCCTGCGCGCCGCCGCGCGGCCCGTTCCCGGCCAGGACGGCATCCACATCCTGGCGCCCTGCGACATGGTGTTGCACAGCGCGGTGCACCTGTTTTCCGAGGGCGAATACCACCACGGCCTGCGCGACCTGTTCGACCTGCACCGCCTGCTTTGCGATTTCGGCGCCGCGCCGGGATTCTGGGCGGCATTGCCGGCGCGTGCGCGCGAGCTGGAACTGGCACGTCCGCTATGCTACGCACTGCGCTACTGCACGCGCCTGCTTGGCACCCCGGTGCCGGCGGCTGTACTCGAGGAAATGCGCGGCGCGGCGCCGAACCGGGCGTTGCTGGCGTTGATGGACGCGCTGTTCCTGCGCGCGCTGCAGCCGCCGCACCCGAGCTGCGCCGATGCGTTCGACGGCGCCGCGCGCGCCGCGCTCTACATCCGCGGCAACTGGCTGCGCATGCCGCCGCTGATGCTGTCGCGGCACCTGTTTCACAAGGCATTCCTGTCGCCGAAGACCGAGCCCGCACGCTGAGGCCGTCTTCGCGACGCAAAGGACGGGCCGGTCCCGTCGACGAGGAGGTGGCAATGGAGGGGAACGCGGATCTGGCACGCCTGCACGCGCTGCAGGATTTCCTGTCGGGCGCCAGCCTGGAAGACAGCCTGCAAGGCCAGGCCCGGGAATGCGCGCGCATGCTGCATGCCGACAGCTGCTCGATCATGCTGCTCGGCGGCGGCGACATCGGCAAGGACGAACGCCTGCGCGTGCACGCCCATGCCGGCGCGCCCGGCGACCGTTTGCCGGCCGCCGCCCTGGAGGCGAGCATCGGACGCGGCGAAGCGATTTGCGGCCAGGTGCTGGCCAGCGGCCAGGCGCTGCTGGTCGAGGACATCGGCAAGTCGGCCTATGCTTTGCTGGCGCGGCGTCCGGAAGACCCGGGCCGCAGCATGATGTCGGCGCCGATCCGCATCGAAGGCCGTACCGTCGGTGTGGCGAACGTGGCCGGCACCGGTTTCACCCAGGCCGACCTGGCGCTGTTCGAGGTGATCTGCCTGTTCATCGGAAAATCGGTCCAGGTGGCGCAATTGCAACACTTGCTCGACTCGCGTTTTGCCCAGCAGGCGCTGGCGCAAGAGGCCGACGGGGTGGCACCAAGCACTTACCGCAACCCCGAAGACGTGGCGCGCATCCTGGCGCGCTCATTCTATAAAGAGCTGGTGCGCGGCGGTTTCGAAGCCCCGCAGATCGTGGGCGCGGCCAGCGAAATCATCGACCAGCTCAACAATAAGTTGCAAAAGAAACATTAAACATTCTTCTTGACATTTTCTATTAAGAAATGTATGTCGGTATTCTTTACAGATGAGTTAGCGAAACTCTAACAAAGTCTTCTAAGTTGTTGATTTAAAAAGAATGTGAAATCCTGGCACGGCCCTTGCTAATAGTTGAGTGTGTTTGCCAAAACCGATCAACCACATCGAGGATTACCGATCATGAAATTTCTGAAGAAACTGACCTGCGCTGCTGCTGTTGCAATGTCCATGGCCTCGGCCGCCCACGCTGGTCCTGTCCTGAACGACTGGGTCTTCAA
>DAMABW010000463.1:0-3889 GCA_031999925.1 Massilia sp.
ATGCGGTGAAGATCGACGGCCATGGCCTGAAGGCCTGGCTGGAGATGGCGGCGCGCCGTTTCAACACCATCGATCCGGCGAAGACCGAGCCGCAGGAGCTGGTGAACCCGAACTTCCCGAGCTATAACTTCGATACGGTGACCTCCAGTGAGATCAGCTACGAGATCGACGTCACCCAGCCGCCGGGCCAGCGCGTGAAGAAGCTGATGCTGCATGGCGCGCCGCTCGATTTGAAGCAGGAATTCATCGTGGCGACGAATAACTACCGCGCTTCGGGCGGCGGCAACTTCCCGGGCCTGGACGGCAGCAAGACGATCTTCGCTTCGCCCGATACCAGCCGCGACGTGCTGATTTCGTATATCCGCGACACGAAGCAGCTGACGCGCAAGGCCAATGGGTCTGGACGCAGCTGGCGCTTTGCGAAGGTGAAGACGGCCGGTCCCTTGGTATTCCACACGGCGCCGGGCATGCTGGGCATCGCGCAGGAAGCGGGGCTGGACAATGTCAGCCAGATGCAGGCCGACGATGGCCTGGGCAAGGGCTTTGCGCTGTACGCCGTGGATCTGTCGAAATGATGTGGAGGGCGCTGCTGCTGGCTTGCGCACTGGCTGCACATGCGGGCGCGGCGCCTGTCGACACAGCGCCTGATGGGCAGGCGGCCTATCGGCTTGCGCTTCAGGTGCGTAACGGCGATGGCGTGGCGCCCGACCCGGCCCGTGCGCGGCTGCTGTTGACGCAGGCGGCGCAGGGCGGGGTGCCGGCGGCGATGTTCGTGCTGTCGAACATGTTGGCGGCGGGCGAGGGTGGTCCGCCGGATGCGGGCGCGGCGCGGCGCTGGCTGGAGCAGGCGGGCGAGCTGGAATATCCGGAAGCCTTGCAGCAGCTGGCCATGACGGAGCCCGATCCGCGCAAGGCGGAGCTGCTGATGCGCCAGGCGGCGCATGCGATGATGCCTCGGCGGTAGGGTGGTCCGGGCCACGAGAGGCGGCTATACCGCAGCCGGGTGATCGGTCGAAACGAATGCGCCGCCCACGCGTTCAAATCACGTACGAAGCCATGCTCCGGATGTGCTCTCGCTGATTGAACGCGTGAACGGCGCGCACTGCAGTGTGAATGCAAGGTTCAGGGTGGAGCCGTCCACCCTACACTAGAGCAGCTGGCTGCTCGACGTTTACGCGTGGGCACGTCGTTAATGCCACTGGCATCAACGACCGCCCACCCTACCGCCAGCAACGCCGCAAGCGGCGTTGCTTACTTGCCTTGCCGTCCAATCTCGGTCGCCGCGATCGCCGCCAGGTCGAGCAGCGCCTGCAGCTCGCCCGAGCGCAGCTTGCGAGGTTCGCGGTCGATCACGCACAGCGTACCCATGGCGTTGCCGCCCTCGTCGCGCAGCGGGACGCCTGCATAGAAGCGGATATGCGGGTCGGCCAGCACCAGCGGGTTGCCGCTGAAGCGTTCGTCCGAGGCCGCGTCTTCGACCACGAAAGGCTTGTCCTGCAGGATCGCATGCGAGCAGAAGGCCCATTCGCGCGGGGTCTGCTGGGGCGCCAGGCCGACGCGTGCCTTGAACCACTGGCGCTTGGCCGTCAGCAGCGAGATCAGGGCAATCGGCGAATCGGTGGCCATCGACGCCAGGCGCACGATGCGGTCGAAACGTTCTTCTTCCGGGCTGTCGACCAGGCCCGAAGCGGCCAGCGCCGCCAGGCGTGCGTCTTCGTCCGCCACCATCGGATAGGGCGCGCCGCGGTCGGGAATGTATTCGGGGTCGTTCGGAACGGGGGGCACGCGGCGGCCGGCGGCGCCGGCTTCGTGTCCTCCGACCTTGTTCATCAAGGCGCGGATAAGACTTTCGCGCGTGCGGCGGTGGCCGCCCGGCGTTTTCCACGAGTCGATTGCGCCGCTTTCCATCCACAACTGGACGGTACTGGTAGCGACGCCCAACATGCGCGCGGCTGCGCTCGTCGTGAGGATAGGATCATCGTCCGTGTAGTTGCTGGTCATCAATATTCCTACTTTTATAGGAGTATAGCCGATTTGATGAATCTAACTAAGCACTACGTTCATGAAACGAAAAGTCGTGATTAAAGCAACAAATATCGCAATTTAGATTGCCTAAAAACAATTGATAGTAGACAATCTGCGGCAAATCTGTCAATCCCGCGCATGCCCGCGCAATTCTTTCCCCGTTCCGCAACCAGGAGTCACCATGCATTTCTCCCAAGCCCGACTCACGGTCCGGCTGTATGCCGCGTTCGCCGCGGTTCTCGTCGTCACGCTGGTCCTCGCGGGCTTCGCCATTTCGCGCGTGAACAGAATCGAGACCGCGTTGGTCGAGGTGGAATCCTTCCACAACGCCCAGCTCGAACCGCTGTATGCCGCCCGTGAAGCGCTTGGGCAGACCGGCATGGCCGCGCGCAATGCCTTCATCTTCCAGGATGCCGCCGCAGCGAACCGCGAGCTCGACATCCTCGACGCCCAGAAGGCGGCCTATTTGGCGGCGATGGCCAAGCTCGATCCTGTCCTGGCGGGCAATGCGCAGTATGGGAAGGTGAAGGAGGGAATGACGGCGATGGCGCGCGAACTCGAACGTCCGCGCAAATACCGGGCGGCGGGCGAGATGGAAGCCTACGGCACCTTCCTGGTACAGGAGTGCAGCCCGCTGCGGCGCCAGATCGTGGCCGACATCGCGGTGCTGGTGCAGGAACTGCAGGGCCGCACCGCGCAGGCCGGCGCAGCCGCGGTGGCCGAGGCGTCCGGCGCGCGCTACTGGATCACCGGCCTGGCCATCCTGTGCGCGCTGCTGTGCGCCGTGATCGGCTTTGCCATTTCGCGTAACCTGCTGGGCCAGTTGGGCGGCGAGCCGGCGTATGCCACCGACGTGGCGCGCGCCATTGCGCAGGGCAAGCTGCACCACCAGGTCGACACCCGCCGCGCCCGCCCGGGCAGCCTGCTGTCGGCCATGAGCGCGATGCGCGACAGCCTGAGCGGCATCGTGTCCAAGGTGCGCGGCGGCACCGATGCGATCGCCTCGGCTTCGGCCGAAATCGCCACCGGTAACCTCGATTTGTCGACCCGCACCGAATCGCAGGCAGCGGCGCTGGCCCAGATCGCCGGCTCGATGAAGCAGTTGATCGGTTCGGTGCGCCAGAACGCCGACTACGCGGCGCAAGCCAGCGCCCTGGCGGGCGACGCCTCGAAGGTGTCGGTCGAAGGCGGCGCCACCGTGGACGGCGTGGTTGCGACCATGAACCTGATCCAGGAATCGTCGCGCAAGATCGAGGAGATCATCAGCGTCATCGACAGCATCGCCTTCCAGACCAATATCCTGGCGCTGAACGCCGCGGTGGAAGCGGCGCGTGCGGGCGAGCAAGGCCGCGGCTTCGCGGTCGTGGCGAGCGAAGTGCGCAACCTGGCGCACCGCTCGGCGGCGGCGGCCAAGGAAATCAAGGTGCTGATCGAGGATTCGGTGAGCAAGGTCGGCGCCGGTACGGCGCTGGTCGCCCAGGCCGGCGACACCATGCGCAAGGTCGTGGTTGGCGTGCAGCGCGTGAACGAGATCATGGGCCAGATCTCGAGCGCCACGCGCTCGCAGGGCGACGACATCGAGCACGTCGATTCCGCCATCGTGCGCCTCGACGAGATGACGCTGCAGAACGCGGCCCTGGTCGAGGAAGCCTCGGCCGCGGCGCAATCGCTGCGCCTGCAGGCCGACGAGTTGGCGGCGGTGGTGAACACCTTCCAGCTCGAGGGTGGCGAGACCGTGGTCGAGGCGCAGCCGGTGCGCCGCGTGCGCGCGGCGGTGCCTGTATTGGCCCATTGAGGCCGGGGGTGGGTTCGAGAACCCACCCTACGTTCGCCAGGTAGTTTGGGTTCTCGAACCCACCGCTTG
>DAMABW010000464.1:0-3871 GCA_031999925.1 Massilia sp.
CAGAAGGCGTACAGCGCGGTGATCGCGCGGCGGCGTGCCGGTTCGAGGAAGAGGAAGCTGTAATAAAAGCTGGAACCGCTCTGGACCGTCTTTTGCTGGCAGTATTCGTCAGGAGACATGTAAAAGATGCAATATTTGGCGATGCGAATCCGCTATCTTAGCCGAAGCGCGCGTGGCAGTGGCCGTCTAATGCGCTTTTTGGCGGGTCCGTGCGCTCACATGCGCAGTGCGCGCCAGCCCATCAGCAGGTATTCGTGCTTGCCGAGCTTCGGCCGGCGCCGGAACACGTCGTACTCGGCCGCCTCGATGCGCTCCAGGATGCGCAGGCCGCCCTGCACGATCAGGCGCAACTCCCAGCCGATCCGTCCCGGCAGGCGTTTCGCCAGCGGCGCGCCGCTCAGCATCAATGCGCGGGCGCGCTCGACCTCGAAGCCCATCAGCGCGCGCCAGGCCGGCGTGTCGGCGCCGGTGCGTCGCATTTCGCTCAACCGATGTTGGCTGACGCCGTAGCGATCCAGGTCTTCCAGCGGCAGGTAGATGCGTCCCTTGTCGATGTCGATCGCCACGTCCTGCCAGAAGTTGATCAACTGGAGCGCGGTGCAGATGGCGTGCGAGTCGCGCAAATTGCGCTCGTCGACCGCGCCGTACAGGGCCAGCATCAAATGGCCCACCGGGTCGGCCGAGCGGCGGCAGTAGTCGAGCAGCAGCGGGTAGTCGGCGTAGCGCGTGGTGACCACGTCCTGGCGGAAGGCGGACAGCAAATCGCGCAGCGGCTGCAGCGGCAGCTGGAATTGGCGCACCACGCCCGCCAGGCGCGCGAACATCGGGTGCGCCGGCGTGGTGCCGGCGGCGATCTCGTCGAGCGCCGCTTCGTATTCGGCCAGGCCGGCCAGGCGCTCGGCCGGGCTGGCATCGCCTTCGTCGGCGACATCGTCGGCGCCGCGCGCAAAAGCATAGATGGCTTCGACGGCCGGTACCAGGCGGCGCGGCATCAGGATCGAAGCGACAGGGAAGTTCTCGTAATGGTCGACGGGCATGCAGATCAAGTGACTGGCGGGTCATTTACGCTGTGTGTTTGCATGATTATAATTGCCGGGCTTTGGGGCGGTCTGCTTTGCATGGATAATGCACCCAAACTGCGCTTTGCCGACCCGCCGTGGCCCGCATGTGGCCCGTGCTCGAACACCGCAATGAAAAGGAAGAAGAACGTGTCCGCTCCCAACCGACTGCGCCGGCCGCTGGCCGCCCTGAGCCTGCCCCTGTGCGCGCTGCTGATCACCGCCTGCTCGAAAGAGGCGCCGAAACAAGAAGACGTGCGCCCGGTGCGCGCCATCGTCCTGGCCCAGGGCGACGCGGGCGCCAGCGCCGAATTCTCGGGCGAAGTACGCCCGCGCATCGAATCGCGCCTGGGCTTCCGGGTGGCGGGCAAGATCGTCGAGCGCAAGGTCGACATCGGCGCCACCGTGAAAAAGGGCGACGTCCTGATGCAACTCGACCCGCAGGACCTGAAGCTGGCCGCGAGCCAGGCCCAGGCCAGTTTGCGCGCAGCCGAAACGAACCGCGACCTCGCCAATTCCGACTACAAGCGCTACCAGGAACTGCGGGAGAAGAACTTCGTCAGCCAGTCGGTACTCGACTCGAAGCGCGCGGCCCTGCGCGCGGCCCAGGCCGAGGCCGACGCTGCCCGTGCGGGCTTCCGCGGCCAGTCGAACCAGGCCGGCTACAGCAACCTGGTATCCGACATCGACGGCGTGGTCACCGGCATCGATGCCGAGGTCGGACAGGTGGTGAACGCCGCCACCCCGGTGGTGCGCGTGGCCCGTACCGACGAAATGGAAGTCGTGATCGGCATTCCCGAAGACCGGGTCGACGAGATCCGCAAGGTCGATTCGGTGATGGTGCGCCTGTGGGCGAATCCCGGCGAAGCGATTCCCGGCAAGGTACGCGAAGTGTCGCCGGTGGCCGATGCCGCCACCCGCACCTACACCGCCAAGGTGGCGATCCCGCCGCGCGCCGACGTGCGCCTGGGGATGACGGCCGCCGTGCAATTCGCTTCGCGTTCAAACGCCGGCGGCCTGCGCGCGCCGCTCACCGCGCTGCACCACGAAAAGGGCGTGACCAGCGTCTGGATCGTCGAGAACAATGCCGTGAAACTGGTGCCGGTGCAGATCGCCGGCCAGGCCGGGAACGACGTGCTGCTCGGCGCCGGCGTCACGCCGGGCCAGACCGTGGTCACGGCCGGCGTCAACCTCCTGCGTAACGGCCAGAAGGTGCGCATCCTCACCAGCGACGTCGCGCGCCGCGGCGACACCGAAGCCGCAGCGGCCGGCGCTGGCGCCGGAGCCCGGAAATGAAGGGCTTCAACCTGTCGCGCTGGGCGCTCGAAAACATCCCCCTCACGCGCTACCTGATCGCGGCGCTCCTGATCGGCGGCATCCTCAGTTACCAGAAGCTGGGCCAGGACGAAGACCCGCCGTTCACCTTCCGCGCGATGGTCGTGCGCGCCATCTGGCCGGGCGCCACCGCCGTGCAGATGGCCGAGCAGGTCACCGATAAACTCGAGCGCAAGCTGCAGGAAACGCCCTACATCGACCGTATCCGCAGCTTCTCCAAGCCGGGCGAAACCACCATCATCCTCGAACTGCGCGAATCGACGCCGCCGAAGGACGTGCCGGACTCCTGGTACCAGGTGCGCAAGAAAATCGGCGACATCGGAGGGACACTGCCGCAAGGCGTGATCGGGCCTTTCTTCAACGATGAATTCGGCGACACCTACGGTTCGATCTTCGCCCTGTCCGGCGACGGTTTCACCTATGCCGAGATGAAGGACTACGCCGACTTCGTGCGCCAGCAACTGCTCGGCGTGCCGCTGGTGGCCAAGGTCGAACAGTTCGGGGTGCAGAACGAGAAGGTCAACATCCTGTTCTCGAACAAGAAATTCGCGCAACTGGGCGTGCCGTTCGAGCAGATCGTCAACCAGATCGCCACCCAGAACGGCATCGAGGCCTCGGGCGTGCTGGTGACACCGACCGACAATCTGCAGGTGCGCGTCACCGGGGCGATCCGCACGGCGAAGGAGCTCGAAGACCTGCAACTGCGCGCCGGGAACACCACCTTCCGCCTGGGCGACTTCGCCACCGTCAAGCGCGAATACCAGGACCCGCCGCAGGACAAGATGCGTTTCAACGGCAAGGAAGTGATCGGCCTGGGCGTGTCGATGGAGAAGGGCGGGAACATCATCCAGCTGGGCGAATCGCTGGACAGTACCGTCACCCGCATCCGCTCGCAACTGCCGGTCGGGATCGGACTGGAGCGCGTATCGAACCAGCCGCAAGCCGTGACCGAATCGGTGAGCGAATTCATTCATACGCTGATCGAGGCGGTGATCATCGTGCTGGCCGTGAGCTTCGTCGCGCTCGGCCTGCACACGAAGCCGAAGCTGCGCATCGACGTGCGTCCGGGCCTGGTGGTGGCGCTGACCATCCCGCTGGTGCTGGCGATCACCTTCCTCTTCATGCGCATGCTCGACATCTCGTTGCACAAGGTGTCGCTCGGGGCGCTGATCATCGCGCTCGGCCTGCTGGTGGATGACGCCATCATCGCGGTCGAGATGATGGTGCGGAAAATGGAGGAGGGCTTGTCGCGCTTCGAGGCGGCCACCTTTGCCTATACTTCGACCGCGATCCCGATGCTGACCGGTACCCTCATCACGGCGGCGGGCTTCCTGCCGATCGGGCTGGCCAAGTCGGCGGCCGGCGAGTACACCTTCTCGATGTTCTCGGTGAATGCGATCGCGCTGATCGTGTCGTGGATCGTGGCGGTGACTTTTACGCCCTACATCGGCTTCCTGCTGCTGAAGGTAAAACCGCAC